>NZ_BAACAP010000108.1:0-22139 GCF_045865695.1 Scytonema hankhaensis NUACC26 | reverse complement strand
GTTTGTGGTTCCATTTGCACTCTAGCTCTGGACTTACCAAAGTTCATGGCTTGGCTACCAGGTCCATTCTGAGCGCGACGCAATAAGAAAAATAAGCCAACCAAAAGCAATACAGGGAAAAATAAGCTGCTAAGTGCCTTAAACCAAAATCCTTCGTCTGTTTGAGGTAAAACAGTGATATCTACTTTGTATTGAGTAAGAGTATTGATGAGGTCAGGGTCGTTAACCAAGGTTACTAGCTTCTTGTTTGTATCACTTTTGGTCATGACAAGAGCTGTAGACCGATCTGCACTCAAACTAACTTTTTCTACATTGCCATTTTGAACTTCTTGAATAAACTGGCTGTACCGCCATGTTTCTCTGCTTTGTGGTTGTTTATCAAAAAATGCTGTCCCAAGGGCTATGACAACAATAAACAGCAGTGCGTACAGCCCTGCATTTCTCCATCGTTTATTATTCACCGAGGCTCATCCTCCTAAATTGTCTTGTGCGATCGGGGAAACTTAACGGCTGAAGCCGTATCGCTCCTTGCTTCTCTGTAAAGAGATAGCATTTTTAAGAAATATATTAACTTATTTTAAGTTATACCAAATTTTGCTCCTGTAGTGCTAACAAAAAACATCCGCAGTTGTTGAAAACATGGATGGTGCGGATTATATTCTAGCTTTCCTACAGGCGAGCTAACGGTATGTATCGGGACGGTTTCCACTACACTATTACTGTAAGCAAGCGCCTCGAATTTCCTGACTAGGTTTGACGTCCAAGGTTCCTCTCTCACAACCAACCCCTCTTGGCGAAGCCATTTGACCAGTTCTCCTCTCATAATTCCTGGTAAAATTTCCCCACTTGCTCTTGGTGTCCACCAACTTCCATCTAACCAACCCCAGAGGTTTCCCGTACTCGTTTCTAACCAATTACCTTTCTCGTCTACTAATATCGCTTCTTGTGCATTTAACTGTTGAGCGATAGATTTTGCTAGCCACGCACCTAAATAATTTCCACTTTTGCTATCGGGAAGACAACGAGACAATTCAGGTTTAGCTTGGTAAGCCAGTATACCATGATTTTGTTTTTCTATCAATCCTTCTGGGAGATTTCTACCAATTATCCACTCTCTCCCATCAGGAAAAACAGTCATTCTCAAAACGGGAAAGTGGGCGGCGATCGATAAAGCACCTTGACGCAATCTTTGTTCGCTCGGCAATTGCCAACCAAAAGATTCCAGGTTAGATTTTAAGCGATCGCAATGCGATCGCCAGTGAGTTAACCGACTATCAAGGGAACCGTCATAAACCCGCAAGGTTGTAAAAACCGTTGCTCCATACAGTAACCCCGGATCGTCTATTGCTAACTCTATAGTTTTAGACTTGATTAATTGACCGTTGTACCAGTAAATAATTGCACCTCTGTTAGTGGTTAGTGGTTAGTGGTTAGTAGTTAGTAGCTACTATCAACTATCAACCAACAACTATCAACTAACCACTAACAATATTAGTCTTTTTTAGGAAGTTTAATTTTGTAAGTGCCATCAGGGTTATCAATAACATCACCACCTAAAGCTTTAATTTCACTAATAGCTCGTTGACGAGTTTTTTTGTCAACTTGATTATTCAATACCATAGTCCAAGTTGCGATCCTCGCATACGTACTATTGGGATTGCGGCTGAGAAACTCTACCGTCTTTTTTGACAGGATTGCAGCTTGTTTGCTATCCTCATCGGAATGATGGCTTGCCCAGTCTGCTGATTTTTCAAACGATCGCCGTGCTTTTAAGGATTCTCCTAAAAATAATAACTCATCAATTCCTTTATACCGCCAGACATAATAAGAATTTGTAGGAGCAAAAGGAGATAGAGATTTTAATCCTTTTTCCATTAACTTAATAGAAACTTCGGGCATAGCCGCATACATAGAAGTACTGGTAGAAAGCCCCAGATAAGCAGTTATAAATCGAGGATCGCGTGATAAGATAATTTCAAAGTATTTTGGGCTTAGACTATAACCTGTTTTTTCACGAACTTCATCGTCACCAAAATATTGTAGAAACCAGAGATAAGCAAAATTGGCTATAACATTATCATAGCCAAAACTTGGTATTTTATTAATTACATTTAGACGAGTTCTTTCTAGATCGAGTTCTCTTTGTAAAGTTTTTACTGGAATTGTTTTGCTGCTATGGAGCAGTTTTTGCATACGTGGCATTTGGAGCGAACTCACTCCTAACAAACATAGACAAGTAGCAAAAGATAAAATAAAATTGCGACTGGATAAAGAAAACATCTTAATTAACTGATAATAAAGGGTGACACTATAGGTAAATAGTTCCCCAAAATAGCTCTAAAATAACAGCGAGTGATGAACGATAACTAGCGATCGAGGTCAATTTTTCTTACTCTAAATATAAAGAAGAAAGAGTGGCACATAAGTTTGAGACACACAATCGGATTTTTGTCAAAAAGTTCTAAGTGCTTTTACCGAAGAGATGAGGTGTTTATTAAATGAGTAATACTCATGTCAAAACTATTCTAATTCTGGCAGCAAATCCGACAAATACCTCAAGGCAGCGACTTGATGAAGAGGTACGGGAAATTGATGAAGGATTATGACGCGCTAACAAACGAGAGGAATTCAAGTTAGAGCAAAAATGGTCAGTGCGATCGCGCAGTCAGTCGGTAGGAAACAGCCTGAAAAGCGGCGTCTCCCTTTGGTATGGGGTAATGAGTGCGGTCGCTGTACTTTATACATATACACGTATATTATCAAGTTTATTCTTGACATTAATTATTAGCGAAACTCACTTTAAACTGTAATTTCCTAACTAACAACGAATGTCAGAGGTAATACAGAGAGCGATCGCTGTCAACTATACCTTTTATTTCACTATATATACTAACAGAACGTCATAAATACATTTTAGGATGCACTCGCGTGGGCTTGAACTAATATTTGTAATAATAAGCACATTTATCCCGTATACTTCTCAAAAAACTTGCGCGTCGGAACGTTCTATCGATACCTTGAGCTACGCCGCCTATAGATTATGCCTGTTGTTCAAAAGGAGTATAGTATTTTTCTCTTTACAGATTGATAAAAGAGGGTTATAGACTGGTTTATATCACATTAGAGGCAAAAATTATCGAAAAGTAGTATTTTTAAGAATCTATGATAAATTTAAGGCTAATGACTGAAAGTAGGAAAATAACAATAAGAACTACACTAATGAAGAAAAAGTTTGCAAGAGTAAAGTAACTTAGTTAATTAATTTGTGCAACTAGTCGAGGAAATTTCTCGTCCTTGGAGCGAATCCCCTGTCTGAAGAAGGCAGGGGTTCTTCTGCTGTATGCGGAGTCTTAAAGTATTTGAAACTCGCTATTCTTCTGGCGGATCTACTGCGACTAAAAACTTGACGTCTTCTTGAGGCAGTTGGGCATGCACGCTATTGCCAGGGAGAGGAAACTCAACCTCTACCTCATCAGAATCACTTTGTAAGACTATTCCCACAAGACCTTCTGACAACTCTTGGTTAACATCGCGCTTCAATTCAACTAGGTCGTTCTTTTCAACGGGTGTCATATTCTCCACCTCCATTTATTACTACCTGAGTGCGCTATATACTCTAGGTACGAGTACTCTGTTAACTATGACGTATCAAGAGTCCCTTGAACTTCCTTCTGGGGCATGAAGTTTAACGATGACTACTTAACCTATATATTTATTCCAAATGAAATACAATTGAACTCATCCGACACCTGAGTAAGCTTTTAGGGATTTCCAAGAAATAAATTATCCATTTTGTAGGACGGGCGAGGACGCCCGTCCTATACTGGTGGCAGGTGGGACGCCCCGCAGTCGCGTGATGATGGTCATACTGTTTACGTAAAGTGGTGGCTAGATGGGTATGGTGACATTCACCTCACCAACTCGAAGGGGTATAACACCACGACTCATGAGACAGATGCACGTCGCAATCCAGATGGTTCGATTGGTCACGTTTATTGGCAAGTTTGTCGTGATATTCGTTTTGGAAAAGATAATTGTGATAAAGACCCTCAATCGTGGACAATCAAGTAAATTAAACGCATGATAGTGGAGTCAATGGCGCTTCAATCATTAATGCTACGTAGGTTTTGCCATTCTTTCGGACCCCGCATAAAGGTGCATCTCTTTCCAAATGAAGATACAGCAGCTACTCTGCTCTGCTCCCAACAGCTTTCGGAAAATCTAACACATCCTTTGAAAGCGCCATTGCCTAACCGAACTAGCGCCTATATGGCATAAGAATTTTGAGTAAGAAAGCTGCTACTTAGTAATAGCCGAGCGCTAGTCTTACCGGGCGGTTAGCTCGAACGTCTTCTTATCTGGGAAAGTCAGCGTCCAGTTTTGTTTATCATCAATCTGATTGTACTTGCCTGAAAGAATTAGTCTGAGAGCGGTTCGAGTTCTAATATAGTCTTTGATAAGATGCATTCCTGGTGGAGCTGAAATTCCATCTACTTTTTGATAACTGCCAAATGGCTTTTCACAATAGTTACCAACACCTAAAACTGTTTGTACAAAAAAGGGAGAGCGCTCGTATTCATCTGGGACGATAAAAATTCCGTAGACATTGTGTTCCCCACGCCACGGCTGAACCACAACTTTGGTAGCGTACACTGTAAATTTTTCGGTTTTTGATGCTAAAAAGTCTCGCGCATCGCAAGTACCATCATTCACGGGCAGCCGTAAATAAAATAGTATCAGAACACCCAGTATCAGAAGGGGAATTCTGCAATACCTCCAAAAGAAATGAGGTTTAAGCATCAAAATTTCTCAAATGTTCCGTTTACAGATAAAATTGTAGCCAAATACGATCGCTACAGAAGAAGTAAGTAATTGGACAGAAATAATTACACATTAGATTCTGTACAGAACAAGAGTTTTGGGTCGAATTTTGTGTAATTAATTTTGTCTTACTACTTATCAAAGCTGGTAAGAATGATATTATTCGCAGAAAATAAGGCATTGAGAATTGAGGCAAGAGAATGAAACTGTTTTATGCTCCCGGTACTTGTGCGTTAGCCCCTCACATTGTTCTTGAGTGGGTTGGAGAACCTTATGAATTGGAAAAAGTACAGCTTGGAAGTCCTGAATACCTGAAGATTAACCCATTGGGACAAGTTCCAGCAATGATTGATGGAACAAGCGGTGTTATGAACCAAGCCGATGCCATCTTAAAATACCTAGCTCACAAATATCCAGATGCCAAGTTGGGCGATGATGGCACGTTACAAGATGCCTACGAACTCGATCGCGCTTTGGCATTTTTTACAGGAGATGTGCATCCTGCTTTTTACCCATTCTTCAAGCCAGGGCGCTACTCGATTGATGAAAGTGAGAGTACTCTTAATTCAGTAAAGCAAGCCTCTTACAAACTTATTGATAAAGTGTTCACTTATTTAAACGCACACCTAGATGGCTTGAACTACATGGTGGGAAACCGTCGCACGATCGCTGACCCCTACGCATTTGCCATGATTCGTTGGGGAAATAATTTACCAAAACCATTATCTGAGTATCCCAACATTTACAGATTCTACCAACAAATGCGTGAAAATGAAGGTATCAAGCGTGCAATGGAACAACAGGGTTTGAAGCAGTAGCGCGATCGCTTCTCTATGCCGAAAAAAGGGGGGAAAATACTTTTAAAGTCCCCCTTTTTAAGGGGGATAATGGAAGCTCTTGAATGTTTTGCTACTGATGAAAGAACTTTTCAAACATCCTCTTATGCTTTATCCTTAAGTTGGCGTCGAGCTGCTTCCAAAATCACCTTTTGTTCGGCACGTGCGATCGCTCTATATGTCCTTTCTACTGCCTCTGGTTCTACAGAGATGGAAGTAATACCACCACGCACTAGTTGCTCAATAATTTCAGGATACAATACTGGTGCTTGTCCGCAAAGCGAACAGGGAATGTTTGCCTTTTGTGCCATTTCGATAAGTCTAGCTATTGCATCCATCACCACTGGATGGCTTTCATTAAATACTCGTGCCAAGTGTCCTTGCTCTCTATCAACTCCTAGCAAAAGTTGGGTTAAGTCATTGGTACCAATAGAAATTCCTTGCACGCCTGCTTTCACGTATTCTGGTAATAAGAAAAGAATACTTGGCACCTCCGCCATGATCCATAATTGAAACTGCTTTACCTGAGTTAACTTCGCCTGCTCAACTTTTTGATAGCAAAATGAAAACTCTTCAACTGTCCGAACAAAAGGTAACAAAAGATGAATATTGCTATAACCTGCTTTTTGTACCTTTGCTAAAGCTGCTAACTCTAATTCAAAAACAGCAGGATTGATTAGGTAGCTATAGGTGCCTCTCTCTCCTAACACCGATTGTACAGCAGTCTGTGAAATATTTTCTAGCGATCGCAATTCGGAGTCTCGCCAATCCAAAGAGCGATAAAAAACAGGTTTTGGTTCAAAAGCACTAGCAAATTGCGCGATCGCAGCGTACCACTTTTCTAGTAATTGCGATCGTTCTCCTTCCCTTATCCAAACACTGGGGTGCTTTCCTTCCAATATATTGAGAACCATCAGTTCCGATCTTAATAACCCTACACCATCTACTGGCAAAGAATGTACCTTTGCGATCGCACTTGGTTGACTTACATTTACAAGCAGTTGAGTCCCAATGATGGGTAGATGTAAGGATTGTGAGGGAGTGAGAGATTGAGGAAGTGGTTCCAAATTTTGAACGGTGAATTTTTCATTTTCAACTGATGCATCCTCTTGTTGGATTTCTTCTTCTCTTCGTACAACACGATAAATTTCTCCGCGCTCGCCATCTATCTGTAACCGTTCCCCAGTTTGAATGATTTTTGTCGCATGTTTTACACTAACCACCGCCGGGATGCTTAATTCTCTAGCAAGAATAGCAGCATGACTAGTTAATCCTCCTTGTTCTGTGACAATACCTGCAACGTGTTGTAGAAGCGGTAACCAATCAGGTGTTATGTTCGGTAAAACAAGAATTACACCTTTGGGTATTTTTTCAGGTTTGGGTTGTGAATGAGCGATCGCATGAGCATTTGCAGACACGCGCCCTGTTGCAGCACCGAGTCCTTTAATAAAGGAGACATTAGAAATAGCAGATTGAGGAATGCTAATTTGTGTTATGTACAGCACTCCCGTTGCAGTTTCATTAGAAATCGTCCATTCTATCGTGAAGTTTGCACCTATTTCTTTAACTAACTGACTTGCTAGATGAACGAGTTGCTGTAAATATTCCTCTGTCAATGCATATTGTTTTTGTTTGTCTTCTGCCAACAAGTCTGTTATTATGTAGGGGGCTTCGGACATCGCGATTGATGTTGGATGAGAAGTTCGATAAGCTATGGTTTTATTACCGATTTCCTGTTCTCGTATATGACCCGTATCTGGTTGGATGTAAAAAACATCAGGTAGAACTTCTCCTTGAGAAATAGACAGTCCCAATCCCCAAGTTGCTAAAATTTCCCATTCTGAAGCGGTAGCATTTAGTA
Organism: Scytonema hankhaensis NUACC26; assembly: GCF_045865695.1. Lineage (NCBI taxonomy): Bacteria > Bacillati > Cyanobacteriota > Cyanophyceae > Nostocales > Scytonemataceae > Scytonema > Scytonema hankhaensis. The sequence goes on along the minus strand of NZ_BAACAP010000108.1, from coordinate 14,621 downwards.
CACCACTTGCGCTCGCATTTCTGAAAGGTTGTACCAAAACTCCTAAATTGATTTGTCTGAGATCGACTCCCGCCCATTGCCAGTAAAGTAAACTCTTTGCGCGAAATATCTGACTCCAAACTTGTTTCAAAGCAACCGCAATAGCTTGTTCGTCACAAGAGCAAACTTGAGATTCAAGTAGTCCCGATATATTACCTAAACCCTGTTTTGCAGTTGGTGCAACAACAGAGGGTCTCAAAATGAGATTGAGGTCTGTGGCTTCTTGTTCTCTCACCGCTTCCAAAATCGAACTCAGCAAACGCGGAGGTAAATTAGCTTGAGTGATTTCTTGACGAAAGAGCCTAGCTACATATTGAAGTTGACGCCAGTTAGCTACATCTAGGTGAAAGGAGGAGTGAGGTAAGTCAGCAACGAGTGCTTCTGAACTATTAAGAGTTTCTAAAAATTCCTGTAGAACTCTAGCTGACACCACAAAACCAGGAAGCACTGGATATCCCCGTTGTATTAATTTGCTCAACTGAAATGCTTTATCACCAACCTTGGTGCGGTCTTGCAGTTTAATTTGATTAAGCCGGTAGAGTTTTTCCACTCAATTACGTAATGATTGATAGATATATTGAAAAAAATGCAAACGCTGGTGATGAAAGTACTTTCAATGCCGAAAGTGTATATCAGGATATTACCACTAGGTGCGGCGGCGATCGTACTATACTAAATAGACATCTGGTGGAAAAGATGTAGGGGCGCGGCCACCGCCGCGCCCCTACCACGAATTTCGGGTAATGCATAATTGATTTCTGGAGATGTCTAATTATTAACTAGAATTGAGAAGGATTGTCAGATTGCCTACAACTCACTACCTTGCATCGAATGATTGGTTAAATATAACTTTCAGACTGTGCCTTGCTTTGTTAGTTGGGGCTATTGTTGGGATTGAACGTCAGCTGACCAATAAACCTGCAGGCTTGAGAACTCATATGCTGGTCAGTTTTGGTTCTGCTCTGTTCAGTTTAATAGTCCTACAATTCAATGTGTCTCCATCGGGGGCTGAAGCTGAACCCATATCACGAGTCATTCAGGGCATTGCAGCTGGTGTAGGATTTATTGGTGCAGGAGAAATCTTACGTCAATCTTCTCATGAATCAAACCGAACTGAAATCCAAGGGCTAACTTCAGCAGCCGCTATTTGGGTTTCCGCCGCTCTCGGAATTGCTGCTGGTTGTGGTTTGTGGCAATTTGGATTAATAGGAGCGTTCTTATGTTTGTTAGTTTTAAGTGTTTTTAAGCGATTTGAAAGACAGTGACCAGTAACCAGTGACCAGTGACCAGTGACCAGTGACCAATAATAACAACTAACAACTAACCACTAACTACTTTTGATATATAACCAGCATTTACAGAAAGAATTTGCGAAGAATTTAACCATTGTGAATCGAAAGAACCTAAATGAGTGGTGGTAATTAGAGTTTGAAAACGGTCTTCAATGGCATCTAGAAGTTGATTTTGTCGAGATAAATCTAATTCAGCTAAAACATCATCAAGCAACAGTAAAGGTGGTTCTCCAACAACTTCCTCTATCAGTTGTAATTCTGCTAGTTTTAGTGCTAAAACTAACGTTCTCTGCTGCCCTTGAGAACCGTATTGACGGGCTGGTGTATGATTAATTGTTAACTCTACTTCATCGCGATGGGGTCCGACAAGGGTAGTCCCTTGGTGTAACTCAGCTACAGTTCTCTGTTGAATTTTGTTTAAAAAAGCTTGCTGTACTTCTTCTAAATTGTTTTCTTCTAAAGGAACATTGGGTGAGTATTTAAGTTGTAAAATTTCCGTGCTACCACTAATGCTAGAATGCCAAGAGATTGCTATAGGAGCAAGTCTTGTTAAAGCGCGATCGCGTCGTCTTATCACTCGCGTTCCTGTAGTTGCTAATTGTGCATCCCAAAGCGCTAATTCTTTTGGTTGATGACTAATTGCTTGCTGTTGAATGCTTTTTAAAAAAGCATTACGTTGTCGCAACACCTGATTGTATTGCTGTAATATATGAGCGTAGATAGGTTCGAGTTGAATTAACAGCGTATCAAGCCAATGACGACGCCCTTCAGGACCTCCACGAACTAAATCCAAATCCAAACTAGAAAACTGTACTGCATTGAGAACCCCAAGAAAATCCATATGACGTCTGAGATTCTCTCCATTGAGGGAAACAGTGCGACGACCGTTTCGACGTAGGATTATACTTAAATCGCTTATCCCAGCTAGTCGCTCTAAAGACGCCGTAAGTACAGAAGTTTCTTCCCCATCTCTAATTAAATCGCGATCGCGTGCCATGCGGTGCGATCGTAGTGTTGCCAATAATTCTACCGCCTCCAACAGATTTGATTTTCCCTGGGCATTATTACCTACCAATATTGTTTTAGGAGCAGTAAATTCAACCTGCTGTTCTTTATAGTTACGAAATTGTCGGAGGAGAAGAGTTTTCAAGTACATGAGGGATGGATTACTGATTTAATTTTATACTAAGAAAATATTTACATAAACTTTCATCAAATGTTATGTTACTCAAATTAACTCATCTACTGTCATGTTTTTTGTTTCAAAAGCTTGTTTATGTTTAAACTGGAGTGTGTGTGGAGAGGATTTTAGATGAAGCTTTAGTCGTTCGAGGGGGGCGTAATCGTCCAGAAGATATTAAGCGTGGAACTGGGATGCATCCAAGCGGCATAACTGGTATTTCAGTCGAATGTGGAGTAGGCTTGTCTATAAGTGAATTAGCATTAACTATCCCTCATCAGCAAGTTGGCATAACTACCGTTGGTGAAGTGAGAAAAGCTGGTGGTGATGTCATTAGAACCTCTGGAAGAAGTCTTTATCATGCTACTTTAACTGGCTTGACTCCAGAACAGGTAAGTGCTCTTCTGACACCAACAATTCCTAACCCCATCTATCAAAATTAATTGTGGGAGCCAGAAATGAACTATCCTAAAGTTTTTGCAGATTTTCATAATACTGATGTCCTAGGTCGCTTACGACTAAATTGTATTGGTACCATTGAGGACTTAGCCACTCAAAATATTGAGTTGCAAGATGGTCAATTGCTTACACTATATAGTGAGGATTTAGAAGTAGATGGAGTCGTCCAATATTCAACAGAAGAAAATTTATGGGTTGCGGCTATCGACTGGAACGCTATTAAACAACTAGAAGATTTTTTGGTTCAAGAGAAATTACTTAACTCCTAGGGTCATAGCTTTTATACCTCCCAAACCCCAACTTTTGCCAATAATTCTACCGCCTCCAACAAATTTGATTTTCCCTGGGCATTATTACCTACCAATATTGTTTTAGGAGCAGTAAATTCAACCTGCTGTTCTTTATAGTTACGAAATTGTCGGAGGAGAAGAGTTTTCAAGTACATACATTGGGGACTAGGGACTGGGAGCTGGGGACTGGGGAAAAAGAGGATGGATAGCAGAAGTACAAGGGAACAGGAGTGCAGAGGAAAAAGATTCCTTCTTGTCCTCTTAATCCAAAAAACCCAATCGCCAATCCCCAGTCCCCAATCGCTAAACAATTTTTCTACCCGTTAATCGGAAGAAAAGTTTCTCTGCTTCAATCCATACAAACATCAATGCACTGAAGCCCAGACAAATCCCCAACTCTGGCAAACTTAAGTAATGAGTTCCAAAAAAAGCTTGGAGAGGTGGTAAGTAGACTAGCAACAATTGCAGAATGCTCGTGACAACAACAGCTGCTAATATGTATGGATTTGAAAAAGGATTCATCTCAATGGTCAGTTGGGAGTTCGAGCGGATTGCTAATGCGTGACCCATCTGGGCAATACATAACGCTGTAAACACCATCGTCTTCCACCGTTCTGGACTAAGATCCGGACCTGTCACGACCTTAACGTGATTGTACGCCCATGCCATCAGAATAATAGAGATGATGGCAAAGACAATACCAATCCGAATCATGTAAGAACCTAAGCCTCTAGCAAAAATACTTTCACGGGGACTGAAGGGCGGGCGTTTCATCACATCAGGTTCTGCAGGTTCTACAGCCAATGCAAGAGCTGGTAAACCGTCTGTTACAAGGTTCATCCACAGAATTTGCAGTGGTGTTAAAGGTACACCTCCCAATCCCATAATAGGCGCTGCGGCGATTGTTAGAACTTCACCAATATTGCTACCAAGGATGTACTTGATGAAGCGGCGGATATTAGTGTACACAACTCTACCTTCCTTTGTAGCGGAGACAATGGTGGCAAAGTTGTCGTCGAGAAGCACCATATCACTGGCTTCTTTGCTCACATCAGTACCAGTGATACCCATAGCAATACCAATGTCAGCTTGTTTGAGGGCTGGCGCATCGTTGACACCATCACCTGTCATGGCGACGAATCGACCTCGGCGTTGCAGTGCTTGAACAATTCTCAGTTTGTGTTCGGGGGCGACGCGAGCGTAGATGCTCACTAAATCGACGTTCTCTTCTAGTTCTTGGTCGCTCATTCGTTGCAATTCTTGACCTGTTAAGGCGCGATCGCTTTCCTGAGCGATACCCAAATCGACAGCAATGGCGCGTGCTGTGAGTTGGTGGTCTCCAGTAATCATAACTGGGCGAATTCCTGCATCTCGACATTCTTGCACTGCAGCCCTAACCTCTGGACGGGGTGCGTCGAGCATTCCTACTAACCCCAGCCATACCAATTCTTTTTCAGATTCTTCATCTGAACCTTCCGGTGGGATTTCGCTCAGAGGTTTGTAAGCAAAACCTAAAACCCGCAAACCTTTACTCGCCATTGTGTCATTTTCTGCCAGAATTTGACTGCGCTGCCCGTCATTGATTGGGATGGCGCTATTCCCTACGTAAATATGAGTACAACGTGCAAGTATTAACTCTGGCGAGCCTTTGGTGAACATTAAGTAGCGATCTGACGGTTGTAGCAAGTGACCGATGATGGGGTCTACTTCTGCGATGGGAGATACTCCTGTTTCTACTTGCTCTACTTTGGAGATTACACTCATGCGCTTGCGTTCTGAGGAGAAGGGAAACTCAGCAACACGAGGTAACTTGCTGTCCCATTGGTCTTTTTCGATTCCTCCTTTTGCAGCAAGCGTCACCAAAGCTCCTTCTGTTGGATCGCCTAAGATCTTCCATTGTCCTTTGTCTTGTTGTAAAAAGGAATCGTTACATGAGGTACAAGCAACGAGTAGCGCTTGGAGTACGGGATACTCTTGTGGTTCAGTTGTTTGACCTTGAAGTTGAAACTCTCCCACCGGATCGTAACCGGAACCTGTAACGCTTAAAAATTGGTTACTTGTTTGTGGCTCTTGGGGCGAGTAGTTTCCATCTTCAGAAATCAAATCCCTACTAGGGCTTGAACTTGGAGCAGAAACATTTGTGTAAACTGACTGTACCACCATCTTGTTTTGTGTCAGAGTTCCGGTTTTATCGGAACAGATGGTAGTAACGGAACCTAAAGTTTCTACCGCAGGTAGTTTCCGAATTAAGGCGTTGCGGCGTACCATTCTCTGAGTTCCCAGTGCCAGAGTAACGGTAATAACGGCGGGTAAGCTTTCTGGTACTACGGCGACTGCCATACTGAGAGAAACTTCCAATAATTCTTGTAAGTTCCCTCCACGGAGAAGACCAATTCCGATGACGATCGCTACCAGAATTAAAGAACCTGTCACCAAGACATTACCCAGTTGGGTCATCCTCTGTTGCAAGGGAGTAGGTTCGCTTTCTACCGCTTGCAACATGGTAGCAATTTTACCCAATTCGGTTTGCATCCCAGTGTTGGTGACTAGAATTTTGCCACGTCCTTGGACGATTTCAGTACCTTGAAAGACTAAATTAACGCGATCGCCTAAGGAGGTTTCTTCTGGCAATGTAACTTTTGCCTGTTTGTTGACTGCTTCCGCTTCACCTGTTAGCGCCGATTCCCGTATTTGCAGGTTAGACTCTTCTATCAACCGTCCATCTGCTGCCACGTGGACGCCTGCTTCTACTAACATCACGTCCCCTGGCACTAACTCTTGAGCTGGCACCTCTACTGGTCTACTATCGCGTAGGACTCGCACGTTAGGCGACGCAAGTTTTTTCAAAGCTGCTAGGGCTTTTTCTGCACGACTTTCTTGAACGTAACCAAGTATGCCGTTGAGTACAACAATCGCTAGAATGGCGATCGTGTCTTTAAATGGTAACTCCCCAGGTTTTAATGTACCTTGTTGCCAAGCTATCAAGTCTAAAACTCCAGAAATAATAGCTACCGCAATCAGCATTAACAACATGATGTTTGTGAACTGATCTATCAGAATCTGCCACGCACTGCGTCCGCCAGTTTCCTCTAGTTCATTTGCACCATATTGTTCTAATCGCTGTTGTACTTCTTGAGGAGATAAACCAGTCTCTGCATTTGTTTTCAGCAGTTCTAGCGATTTATCGACTTCTAAACTATGCCAAGCGGCGGGTTGTTCGGATAGAGAATGAGCGGACATCGTCTTGGTCACAGGAAACGGTTACAAACTTCGATCATAGATTAGCAAGGGCTGGAAAGCCATCAATATAAAGTTATATTGGCGATTGGGGACTAGGAATTGGCGATTGGACATTCAGTTATCTTCACCCAGTCCCTAATCCCTAGTCCCCAGTCCCTATTTTCATACCACCTAACCATAACAATTTCATTCCTAAGATGTTAAAGAGTTGAATAAATTAGTTTAAGATGACTTTTGCACTCCCCAGTTTTGCTATTAACCAAATGATTGGGCCAAGGACGATTCGACCCCATAGCGCTGCCGCCCTCTGTGGCATTACCTTTATCCAGGATACACTCATTGCTATTGATACTGCTAAAGGTCATTTACTCTCAATTGACCCTCAATCAGATAATACAAAGATTCTCAATTCTCATCAAAACCGTGAATTTACGGGTGTAACCGGGTTGGCAGTATGGAAAGATACTATTTGGGTAACTCGAGACAATAGTGTTTACTTGTGTAAATTGACATCATTGGGATTGGAGCACTTTGTCACCTTGCCCTATACAGCAGATGGGATTGCTGTTTGGGAATCCACCGTTTATGTCAGTTCTCAAAAGTTAGGGGATATACTGATTTTTGACAGCAATACTCGCAAACAAATTACTAGGTTTTACGCACCTGGGGTGGGAAGAGAAAATTTGGCAGTGGATGAAGAAACTCTTTGGGTTTGCGATCGCACTGAGCAAACTGTCTACTGCATCGACCGAGCAACTGGGGGAGTTCAATTTAGCGTGCTGACGCCCTTTGAGGAGCCTTCTGGCATAGCAATCTACAAAAATTCCGAAACGGGGGAAAAAACTCTCTACGTCGCCTATGCTTCGGAGGAACCTTACGTCAGAGATAATCCGAATGCCGATCCAAGTCACGAACTATCGTATCGCGATCGCACTTTCATTCATCCGTTACATTACTATTACAATCGGGAAAAACGCTATGCCCTCTCTAACGGCTATCTCCTAGAGATGTCTTATGTTGAGGAAATTGCGCCTTTAGATGAGGTTTACATACCAGAAGCGGAATGGCGCATTGCATTGCCATCAGAAACCAAGCGCCAGAAGGTGAAACACGTCGAATTTATTGGTTTGCCTTTTACAGAGGAGATAGTCGATGGGCAAAGAGTTGCTGTTTTTAAATTTGATGCCCTAACTCCAGGCGAACGACATTTATTTGGTTGGAAGGCAATCTTAGAAGTACGAGGAATTAAGTATCGCCTTACCCCATCAGATGTAGAAGATGTTGAGGAACCAACGCCTGAATTACAGGAGCGTTATTTAGTAGACAATGATGATTTGGCAATGGATACCAACATTGTCCGTCGTTCTGCTCGCGAAGCCATAGGTACGGAAACTAACCTGCTACGGAAAATGTACAGCATTCGCAATTACGTTTATGACGAGTTGTCTTATGGTATTAAACCTCACATAGATACACCTGATATAGTTTTAGAAAGGGGTGTAGGTTCTTGTGGAGAATACGTAGGTGTTTTACTTGCCTTGTGTCGATTAAATGGTATTCCTTGTCGGACTGTAGGACGGTATAAATGCCCAAGCTATGCTGAATACCAGCAAGTTCCCATGCAACCTCAGTACAATCACGTATGGTTAGAATTCTACGTACCTGGTTTTGGTTGGTTGCCAATGGAATCCAATCCAGACGATATGGGTTATGGTGGACCTTATCCGACTCGCTTTTTTATGGGCTTGGGTTGGTATCATGTTGAAATTGGCAAAGGTATTTCTTTTGAAACGTTGACAAGTAAAGGTGAAAAGCTGACAAAAGAAGATGTTACGATTGGGGATTTAGCTATTAATCATATTCGCTTTACTATTCTTGGAGAATTACCTCCTTTCAGTGAGCAGTGAGCAGTAACCAGTGACCAGTAACTAGTAACCAGGAGGACTTACATGTAGCCCCCGGTTTTAACGTGAGTTCGATCCTTCACCTCGATCTGGTGGCTCCTCACCTCGTCACCTCGTTCCCAGGCGGAGCCTGGGAATGCCCTTTCAGAGGCGGAGCCTCCTGAGAATTGTGGAGTGAGCTTTAGCCCAGCTAGCTTGTAAAATTGGCAGCCCATCGCAACAAGAAGTAATACCATTTTGGATTTTAGATTTTGGATTTTGGATTGAAAAAATCTGAGTTGGACTTGATTCTAACCAACTATCTGTCACACTCTTTTTTCAAATTGGTGTAATTGGATATTTTTTGATTTGCAAGTCTCTCAAAGTTCTTTTGTTTGTTTGTTCTTTAGATACTCTGTAACTGCTTCAGACACGTTGTCTTCTGAGCTATATACTTGTGAACTCGGATTCTCAGCATAAAGCTTGTCGAGATAGGCGTGTAAAGCTTCCTCATCATTCCGATGTTCTAAAACATACGCTCGAAGTTCAATCGCAGTCATAGCAGCAAAGTTGAATTTTATACTCATATAAATCTCCATTCTCCACTTGGATCAATTTCAATATTGATTTCCTTTTTCGCTAAAACGATCGCGTTGCCAGTGGATTATCCAGAGTTACTAAATCAATAGAGCAGTATTTGCTGGTAAGGTCGCAACAAATCTGAAAACATTTTAGCGTCTGCGCTATGGTAGGCATCGTTATCTCCCCACAATGAATCTAAACACTAACTAGATCGCAGCATACTTGATAACAGTCATAGAACGATGCTTTATAGTAAAATTACAGAAGAATCAGTATTTTCTGGTATAAATAGTTGAATCTAATCGTTTAAAATGAAAAATACCAAAAAATTCACTTCTGAGTTTCAGGCGATGGCAAAAAACAATGACACGAAAGCCACACGACCAATTTGCAAAACAATATTTAGAAGAGTTATTATTCCCTTTTAGCAGGGTGGAAATCAGTAGAGAAATCACTGATGAAGTTCGTCAGGCAGATATTTTGTTTTCCCCTTCACCTGTAGCCCAAGAGAATCTAAAATCTCTGGGACTATTAGGGAAAATGACAGCAAGTAGTTGTTTGTTAGAACCTTTTCGCAATCAACCAAGCAGAACAGAGGTAAGAAATTGCATACTAAAGCTATTTTCATACTTTGGAGAATTGCAACGCAAAGCAAAGCGAGAAAGAACTTCTTTACTAGAGGAAGATTTACCGCGTTTGTGGATTTTAGCGACTTCAGCTTCCGATACATTGTTAGAGAGTTTTGGCGCTAAACTAGAGTTAAAAAATTGGTTAGAGGGAGTGTATTTTCTAGATGAGTCATTCCGAACCGCGATTGTGGCGATTAATGAATTGCCCATATCAAATGAAACACTCATGTGTAGAGTGTTAGGGCGAGGAACTGTTCAGCAGAATGCAGCTAGGGAAGTAGCAGCCCTACCACCAGACAATCCATTACGGCAAAATTTGATAGAACTACTTTTTAGTTGGCGAATCAGTGTCCAACAAGATCGACAAGAGATGACAGAAGAAGATTTGGAGATAATGATGAATTTTAGAGAAGTCTACGAGCGAGAAAGAACAAATATCTTACAACAAGGGCTACAAGAGGGACAGCGCCAAGTTGTGGAAAATCTGCTCAAAGTTCGTTTTGGTGTTTTAGATGAGGAATTATCTGGCATAGTTGAACCCATGCTACAGTTACCCTCAAACGAGTACAGTATTTTACTACTGCAATTGTCTAGTTTATCTCGGGAAGATTTGTTAGCAAGATTTTCCAGATAAGTTAGTGCTGTTTTCATCTAGATACTGAATATTTATAGTTGTCAAGAAGTTATAATTGGGTGACATTTTACCAAGATTAATACTAAAAAATTCCCTTTCTCGTTTCAGGCGATGGCAAAAAAATGACACGAAAGCCACATGACCAATTTGCCAAACAATATTTAGAAGAGTTATTATTCCCTTTTGGGAGAGTGGAAGTCAGTAGAGAAATTACTGATGAAGTCCGTTAGGCAGATATTTTGTTTTCCCCTTCACCTGTAGCCCAAGAGAATCTAAAATCTCTGGGACTATTAGGGAAAATGACAGCAAGTAGTTGTTTGTTAGAACCATTTCGCAATCAACCAAGCAGAACAGAGGTGCGAAATTGTATACTAAAGCTATTTTCATACTTTGGAGAATTGCAACGGAGAGCAAAGAGAGAAAAAACTTCTTTGCTAGAAGAAGATTTACCGCGTTTGTGGATTTTAGCGACTTCAGCTTCCGATAATTTGTTAGAGAGTTTTGGGGCTAAACTAGAGTTAAAAAATTGGTTAGAGGGAGTGTATTTTCTAGATGAGTCATTCCGAACCGCGATAGTGGCGATTAATGAATTGCCTGTATCAAATGAAACCCTGATGTGTAGAGTGTTAGGGCGAGGTAGTGTCCAGCAGAATGCAGCCAGGGAGGTAGCCGCGCTACCACCAGACAATCCATTCCGTCAAAATTTGATAGAACTACTTTTTAGTTGGCGAATCAGTGTCCAACAAAATCAACAAGATATGACAGAAGAAGATGTAAAGATAATGATGAACTTTAGAGAAGTCTACGAGCGAGAAAGGACGAATATCCTACAACAAGGGCTACAACAGGGACAGCGCCAAGGACTACAACAAGGACAGCGCCAAATTGTGGAAAATTTACTCAAAGTCCGTTTTGGTGTTGTAGATGAGGAATTATCTGGCATAGTTGAACCCATGCTACAGTTACCCGCAAACGAGTACAGTAGTTTACTGCTGCAATTGTCCAGTTTATCTCGTGAAGATTTGTTAGCAAGATTTTCTAGATAAGTTATTGTCGTTTTTATCTGGATATCAATATTTGTGGTGGTCAAGCAGTTAGAGTTGGGTGACATTTACCAATATTAATACCATAAGTTACGTCTTAATTTCAGGCGGTCGCAAAAACAATGACACGAAAGCCACACGACCAATTTGCCAAACAATATTTAGAAGAGTTACTCTTCCCTTTTAGGAGAGTGGAAGTTAGTAGAGAAATCACTGATGAAGTCCGTCAGGCAGATATTTTTTTTCTCCTTCACCTTTATCTCAAGAGAGTTTGGAATCTCTGGGACTACTAGGAAAAATGACAGCAAGTAGTTGTTTATTAGAACCTTTTCGCAATCAACCAAGCAGAACAGAAGTGCGAAATTGCATCCTAAAGTTATTTTCCTACTTTGGAGAATTGCAACGTAAAGCCAAGCGAGAAAAAACATCTTTGCCAGAAGATAATTTACCGCGTTTGTGGATTTTAGCCACTTCAGCTTCCGATACATTGTTAGAGAGTTTTGGCGCTAAACTAGAGTTAAAAAATTGGTTGCAGGGAGTGTATTTTTTGGATGAGTCTTTCCGAACCGCGATTGTGGCGATTAATGAATTGCCCGTGTCAAATGAAACTCTCATGTGTAGAGTGTTAGGGCGAGGTAGTGTCCAGCAGAATGCAGCCAGGGAGGTAGCCGCGCTGCCACCAGACAATCCATTCCGTCAAAATTTGATAGAACTACTTTTTAGTTGGCGAATCAGTGTCCAACAAAATCAACAAGATATGACAGAAGAAGATGTGGAGATAATGATGAATTTTAGAGAAGTCTACGAGCGAGAAAGGACGAATATCCTACAACAAGGGCTACAACAGGGACAGCGCCAAGTTGTGGAAAATTTACTCAAAGTCCGTTTTGGTTTTCTAGATGAGGAACTATCTAGCATAGTTGAACCGATGCTACAGTTACCCTCAAACGAGTACAGTAGTTTATTGCTGCAATTGTCCAGTTTATCTCGTGAAGATTTGTTAGCGAGATTTTCCAGATAAGCGATCGCTGTTTTCATCTGGATAGCGCTCTTTACGGTTGTCAAGAAATTGTAATTGGGTAGCAATTTCTACCAACATTCGCGGCTTAAAACTAATTGCCCTGATGTTGTGCGATAAACACCTTGAGGTTCGATAATTGGGTCACCTTTTTTCCAGATTCCCGCATTGATGGAACTGGATTGATTGCTATTTGTAACATTCCTGACGGAACCAGTTGCGTAATTTGACACTAACAGATCGCCGGGACGGTTGGGTAAACCACCAGTACCCGTGATGGTGAAACTGTTTTGTTGTTTTTGATTGCTTCGGACTATGCAACTACTGGCAATTAGGGCATTGGAGTCAACCAAGTTTTGAGAAAGTTGGGTGAGGCTGTTTTGTAGCGAACTGTTATCAGGAGAATTCAGATTAATGGTACCCGATAAACCAAGGTCTGAACTAGCAGTAATGTCATTTGTTAGCTCTGATGGTTTGGGACGAGCTTCGATCCCAAGCGCACTAAGTTGAGAATTCCACTGCCAGAACCAGTAACTTTAATGTCTCCTGTAGCATTAAGTATGATATCCCCTGCTACAGTCTCAGGTGTTCCCAAACCCGCCCCAATACCAGCAGAAAAGATACTTCCTCCTGATACCTCTAAATTTCGGGCATTGACTGCAATCTCACCACCACCAGCCCCTTCCACAAACACAAATGCTCGATCGCTCAGCGATACATCTGCACGAGCCACGTTCTCAGGAAATTTCAAGCTGAGCCGATCGCCATCCAAAACAAGATTGATACTTCCAACTTCTGCTAACCCACCTAACTCAACTCTCCCACCAAAAGCATTTAACCCACCATCCATTGTGACATTACCACCTACCAACAGCAGACTCTTACCATCTGGTACCTGCAAACCTGTAACATCCCCACCAACACTAACTCCTGCAGGTGCAAGCGATCGGTTAGTAATTCCAGCCGTTTGATTTATTTGATTAAATAACAACGCTGAAGGATTAATCGACAACAACGGTGGTGCTTGGGGATTTGTAGCGCTAAAAACCCCCAGGTTCCCGAACTGCACTCCGTTTGCCGTTGTCCCGGAATACATAACACGCATGAGACGTGGGGAGTTTCCAGAACTAGAAATTGAAGAGATGGAATCTAGAAAAAATAGTGAATATTGAAGAGAGTTTAGTACATCCTTATCGTTTAGGACAGATATGGTTACAGCAAAATTTCATAAACCTTCTGCTTGGTAGTAATAACATGATTTTTGAGTCCATTTCTGACTCAAGCATAGCAATAAGTGCTGCTCAAATCCGAGCCAAATACAACTTACAATTACTTGATGCTTTTCAAATCGCTGTTGCCTTGGCAGCAGGCTGTGAAGCATTTTTAACCAATGATGTGATATTTAGGCGGATTACAGAATTGCAAGTGTTAGTACTAAATGACTTTGATATTGCTGAGTAAGAAGAATATGTTGGATTAAAAAACTGATATTCACGGCTGTCAAGAAAATGTGGACTTGGAGCAAACAGGCGATCGCACTTAGGAAGATTCAACAAATGAATTATCTAATATTGTAGAGTGGGCTTTAGCCCAGCCAGCTTCTAAAATTGGCAAGATGCCCATCTCACAAGAAGTAATTGGATATTGTTAGATTTGGAAGTCGTCTCAGAGTTCTTTTGTTTTTTTGTTCTTTAGATACTCTGCAACTGCTTCAGACACGTTGTCTTCCGCGCTATATACGTGTGAACTCGGATTCTCAGCATGAAGCTTGTCGAGATAGGCGTGTAAAGCTTCCTCATCACCACGATGTTCTAAAACATACGCTCGCAATTCAATCGCAGTCATAGCAGCAAAGTTTGGTTTTACACTCATACAAACCTCCATTCTCCACTTGGATCAATTTCAATATTGATTTCCTTTTTTGCTAAAATAACCACGTTGTTAGTGCGATTATCCAGAGTTACTAAATCAATAGAGCAGTATTTGCTGGTAAGGTCGCAACAAATCTGAAAACATTTTAGCGTCTGCGCTGTGGTAGGCATCGCTATTTCCCCATAATGAACATAAACATTAACCAGACTACAGTAGTATACTTGATAACAGTAATAAAAAGATGCTTTATAGTAAAATTACATAAGAATCAGTATTTTTATGTATAAATAGTTTAATCTAATCATTTAAAATGAAAAATACCAAAAAATTCATTTCTGAGTTTCAGGCGATAAGCCGGGTACGGCTTGCGCTTCGCGATGGCAAAAAACAATGACACGAAAGCCACACGACCAATTTGCCAAACAATATTTAGAAGAGTTACTCTTCCCTTTTAGGAGAG
>NZ_BAACAP010000107.1:0-22116 GCF_045865695.1 Scytonema hankhaensis NUACC26 | reverse complement strand
AAGGGGAGGGTTAGGGTGGGGTAAGACATAAGCTCAAACTTTCATGTACAAACTATTTCAGACTTTGCGCCCCTACTGATGTACTTCATTTACCTGAAAGATGCTGTATGCAAACGGGCGAGGACGCCCGTTCCACAATGTTTCACAATCGTTCCACAATGTTTCACAATAGTTCCACAATGTTTCACAATCGTTCCACAATGTTTCACAATCGTTCCACAATGTTTCACTAAACCTTCTCATATACAGGCACTAAACAAAAATTAGCTCCCTCGTTAACATCAGATAGTCGTGAAGTTTTCAACCTGTCAAGCCACTCCTGCAAATACACGCGATTGGCTTGTTGCTCATCTGGATCTTGAGTATCTACGGGATGAGGCATTAGCCCTAAAATTGCTGCAGTTGTTACACAGAACATTGACTTTTGGAAACTCATACAAATTTGTACCAGCAGATCGTCTTCTCCCCTTCGACTCCGCCGATAAACTTCGTGCAAATACTCTGGAAGAAAGTGACGCATATCCTGCATCAGCAAGGTAGGAGGTATACCTGCACCTCCAGTGGGCAAAGGATCTGCATATAATGCCCCATACTGAAAGCGAGCTTGGTCGGGGGAAATTTGATAAGCTTGAGCGTTATATGAAATTGTACCGAGGAAGGGCGTGCCTCGGAAAAAGACAGCTTCTACGTAAGGTATTGCTGTATCTGCTAGGAATGTCAAGCCAATAGAAGCAGGGAGAACATCGTAAACTTTACCTCGGATTTTAACTGAATAGGTAATTGGTTTTTTAGCATCTGCTACCAATCCCGCTTTGACATGGTCTACAACTTGAGGAATTGATTTTATTTTTCCTTCATCATAGAGGTCAGATAAAGAGAGAAATATATCAGCCATGACACGCCAGAATTGACCTAATGCGCTGTAGTAAGAAAAAACGCGCATTTGTTCAATTAAGAAATCAGGAAATAGTTGGTTTAAGCCCAACATTAAGGGATTATTTTTAAATTTTGCTGCAACAACAGCTTGTACGCTCTTTTTAAACTCTGGTGTATCTAAATATTCGTCTAAACCACCACCACCGTGCCAAAGCATAGCATTCATGCAGTACTCGGCATATTCAAAATTAATGCGATCGTGCCACCAATGTTTGAGTAGTTTTTGAACAGAAAATTCCCCATTGAAGTATTTCAAGAAAGGGAAAAAAACTAAAAATTGATTCTCGGCAATATAAATAAGATTCTTAGAATAGGCATCTAAAACGACCCCATAACTTTTAAGAATGCCAACAACTTCTAGTAAGTTCTCAGGAGTATTTGGTAGTAATGCCCCTCCTGCTTCCAACCGTTCAATATACTCAAAGAATGGGTAATCTTTATTGGGTTTGTTTTTAGTGCTTACCATGTTTGATAACTCCTATAAATCAGGGGATTGGCGATTGGGGAACTCGGGGTTCCCTCTGGGGATAAGGGGTAATGGCGATTGGTTACTAGTTACTCTTCCTTGTCTCCCTAGTCCCCAATCTCCAGTCCCTAGTCCCTAGTAGACACAACAGTACTGGGTGCAGTTATCATTGCTGCGATTGTCGGTTCAGTCCAACGTGTTAGCCAATTAGGTTGAATACCATAAATCACAATCAAGACTGCCAAAACAACTGCAGGCGCACGTTCTGCCCAAGAAACACGAGGTAAATTGGCAACTTGTGGGGATAAGCGTCCAAAGAAAGCACGGTTTGTGAGTAGTAAGAAGTAAACGGCAGTTAAACCCGTACCAATCATCGAGATAAGGGTTTGTACTGGGAAAACTGCAAAACTACTCCGAAAGATGATGAATTCTGAAATAAACCCAATCATTCCTGGTATTCCAGAGCTTGCCATGACGCCCAAAACCATTAAACTTCCAATCACTGGCATTCCTCGTTCGGGATTGAGCAGCCCTCGCAAAGTGTCTAAGTCGCGACTACCGGCTTTCTTATAGACAATTCCCACTAGTAAAAACAGAAGTGCGGAAATTAACCCGTGACCGATCATTTGCAACATGGTTCCCAAAATACTTAGGGGTGTTGCTGCCGATGCTGCTAGAAGCACGTAGCCCATGTGTCCTATGGAACTATATGCCACCATTTTCTTCATGTCTTTTTGAGCGATCGCACAAGATGACCCGTAAAGCACGCTCACTGTTGCCCAAGTTGCTAATGCAGGGGCTAGATAATGCCAAGCCTCTGGCAATAAGTTCATTCCAAATCTGAGCAAACCATAAGTTCCTAACTTCAGCAGTACTCCGGCTAACAATACTGAAACTGGTGTGGAAGCTTCAACGTGAGCATCGGGTAACCACGTGTGTAGGGGAAACAAGGGAATTTTGATACCAAAACCAATCAAAATTCCTAACAGTAATAAAATTTGAATTTCTAATGTTAAAGATTGGGTACTTATAGAATCTAGTGCAAAGCTAGAAGAACCACTCAGCCAAACTATACCGAGAAAACTTGCTAAAATGATGATTCCAGAAACAGCAGTATATATGAGAAATTTAGTAGCTGCATAACCTCGTTTTTGTCCTCCCCAAATCGCTATCAGTAGGTATAGAGGAATAAGTTCTATTTCATAAAACAGGAAAAACAGCAGTAAATCTTGTGCGATAAAAGCTCCATTGACTCCTGCTGCTAAAAGTAGGAGTAAGGAATAGTAAAAGCGAGGACGACTAATTTCTGCATCGCTACTGTAGATGGCAATAGCAGTTAGCAAACCGTTCAATAGCAACAACGGTAAAGACAAACCATCTATTCCAAGACGATAGCTTAAGCCAAGAGACTCTATCCAAGGCAGAAACTCTGTAAATTGTTGATTGACTTCTGCAAGATTAAACAAACTTGCTAAAACTAACGTCCAAATGAAAGTAATACTGGCAATAATCAAAGCCAACGTTTTGGTAACTTTTGGAGTTACGCTAAAAGGAAAAAAACTGATTAATGCTGCACCTACCAACGGTACTAAAATTAATATACTGAGCATATTTTGTCCTTTGTTATTTGTCCTTTGTCATTTGTTATTTGTCCTTTGTCAATTGTCCTTTGTCATTTGTTCTTACCAACAACCAACAACTAATGACTAATGACCAATGACCAATGACCAATGACTAATGACCAATGACTAATGACTAATGACCAATGACCAGTGACTAATGACCAACTAATTAGGAAACCTAAAACACTGACACCAATAAGGATGGTTAACAAATAACCTTGCGAACGACCTGATACGCTGTACTTTAAGGATTGCCCGCTAAATATTGTCGCCATTCCTACTAAGTTGATAAAACCATCAACTAAATAGCGATCGCTCCAAGCAGAAAATCTAGACAACAATGCGACAGCACTCACTATTGTGATTCGATAAATTCTGTCGATGTAAAAGTCATAACCGAGTAAATCTTGTACAAATCTCCATGCCAGAATTCTGGATCTCGACCATGCTTTATGTAGATAAATACTCGCTCCGATCGCAACTCCTACCAAGGTAGAGGACAACAAAAAGGCTACTATATACCAATTTATACTTTTCCAATCAGGTAGTAAGTACCATTGCTGTAGCATGAGAGGAACTAACAACGTAACTATGGTGAGTACCACCATTGGAAATGCTATTTGCCAAGTGACTTCTGGGGCGCGACGAGTTTTTGGTTGAGCTTCTCCCCAAAAGACTAATCGAAAGACTCTTGTTAAATTTAATGCTGTCAGTCCATTGACAAGTACTAAAATTCCAACTACCCAAGGGCTAACCAAAGCCAAACCATCAGCCCAGCCTAACATTGCCCAAAAGCTTCCCAACGGTAGCAGCGTCACCATACCAGCCGAACCAACCACAAAGGCAGTGGTAGTTGCTGGCATTCGCGACCACAAACCGCCCATTTCTGTCAAGTCTTGGGTGTTAGTGGTAAATATAACTGAACCAGAACTCATAAACAGCAGAGCTTTGGCAACGGCATGAGTGAATAACAACATTAGGGCGACACCCCCTTGTTGCATCCCGACTGCCAGAAATACCAAGCCCATATACGCACTTGTAGAATGGGACAGTGCTCGCTTAATGTCAATTTGGGCGATTGATACTAACGATGCTCCAACGGCTGTCACAGTACCCATAATAATTAAAGCGTTGAGGGCAACTGGAGACAGTGCTAGAAGTGGTTGTAGTTTGTATAGGATGTAAGCCCCACCAGCTACCACCATTGAGTTTCGCATTACCGAAGCTGGGTTGGGACCTTCCATCGCTTCATCCAACCACAGGTGTAAGGGAAACTGAGCGCATTTACCAGCAGGTCCCGCTATTAATGCCAAACCCAGTAAAGTTGACGTGACAGGGCTTAACTCAACCGTTTGCGCCCATTCATACAAATTTGAGAAATTCAAGCTACCTGCCATGTTGGAAAGTGTCACCACTCCCATAAGTAAAAGCAAATCTCCTACTCGTTTAGTCAAGAATGCGTCTCGTGCTGCTGTTACTACCAGAGGTTGTGCGTACCAGAACCCTACTAGCAAGTAGGTGGAAAGAGTCAGCATTTCTAAGAGGGCATAACTGAGAAATAAAGAGTCGCTAATTGCTAACCCACTCAATGCTGCTTCAAAAAATCCCATCAAGGCAAAGAAACGAGCCAATGCCCAGTCCTTCTCCATGTAACCAAGAGCGTATATTTGTGCTAGCAGGCTTAATCCGCTAACCATAACAGTTGCACCAATACTGACAGGAGAAATGTCCAAGGAAAAGGACAAATCAAAATCTACAGCTTTAAACCAGGTAAAGAGAAAATTTTCTGGCTCTCTATTCCAAATATCTACAAATAACAGCAGGCTGTGAATAAAAGCCAAAACTGTTGTTAACAAATTTAAATAAGCGGCAGGTCTTGGTCCTGTACGCTTAACAAGCCCTAGTGCCCAAGGTAAGGTTAAAATTGCTCCTATTAACCCGTAAAAAGGTATCCACCAACTGGTCAAAAACAGAAACTGATCCATCTAAATATTCCTGTGAAAACAATGTTTTTATGATTTGATGAAAAGGTTTAAACTCCCCGACTATCTTGGAGCATCCCAAATAGATTCTTCACTCCGACTTTTTCATTTTTTCACCTCTAAGATCCAAAAAAAGATAGTATTCCTGAAAAAATACAGTGTTCTCAGCCTTTCTCATTTCCCCTTTGTGAAATGGAATTGCTAATGACAAAAGCTGAGTTTATAAGGTAGATAATTTTAAATTATATATTTTCTTTACACAGTTTTTACGCGGCTAGCAAAAACTGAGGAAAGACAGCAGAAGAACACGCCCCGTTTTCCGTCATTCCTCTTCGGATAGATTTTCTGGTTATACGAACTCGTTTTAGCCAATGTCATAAAAAAATTATAAAGCAGAAGTGGCTGCTCTAGGAATCTGTGAAGTTCAGTTGAGTAAAATCACCCTCCTTAATTTATGTTAAGTTTTTTAAAACTTTTTTATTACAAACTATTATGGTAATTTATATTGCCAGGGGAACAAAGCTTTTCTATGCTTAATTTGGGCATGCTTTTCAGTCTCAAGATCGGCGTACTCGTCTAAATTTTCAGTTCTTCAGTACATATTGCAATAACTTATTCAGGAGTTCTGCGATGCCAATTGCAGTTGGAATGATTGAAACAAAGGGGTTTCCAGCAGTAGTGGAAGCGGCAGATGCGATGGTGAAAGCCGCTCGCGTCACTTTAGTAGGGTATGAAAAAATCGGCAGTGCTCGGGTTACTGTAATCGTGCGCGGAGATGTATCTGAAGTACAAGCTTCAGTTGCTGCGGGAGTTGAAGCAGCCAGAAGAGTCAATGGCGGTGAGGTTGTATCGACTCACATTATTGCTCGTCCCCACGAAAACCTAGAGTACGTATTGCCCATTCGCTACACCGAAGCAGTGGAGCAATTCAGGACGTAGGGATTAGGGATTGGGGATTAGGGATTGGGGATTAGGGATTGGGAATTGGGAATTGGGAATTGGGCATGGGCTTACTCAAGCCTCAAGTCAGTATCCCAAAGCTAAGTAAAAACTAGTTTCTGTCTAGTCCCAAGACTGATATCTTGAAGGATATATCTGAAATCCACGCATAAAATCGGTTAGTCCCCATTGCCCCTTATCCCCAGAGGGGACCCCGAGTTCCCCAATCCCTAAGTTTTGTGTTCATTTTTTAAGCATAGAGGAACAAAATTCATGTCAATTGCAGTAGGAATGGTAGAAACGCTGGGCTTTCCAGCTGTTGTAGAAGCAGCAGACGCAATGGTCAAAGCTGCTCGTGTAACCTTAGTAGGCTATGAGAAAATTGGAAGTGGTCGCGTAACAGTGATCGTTCGGGGGGATGTTTCGGAAGTACAAGCTTCTGTTTCTGCCGGAGTTGAATCCGTAAAGCGAGTCAATGGCGGACAAGTTTTGTCCACACACATCATTGCTCGTCCTCACGAAAACTTGGAATATGTTCTTCCTATTCGATACACCGAAGATGTGGAGCAATTCCGCGAAAATGTTAATGCGATTCGTCCTTTTGGTGGTAGAAGACCATAAAGCGTAATGCAAATTGCAAGAGTTCGCGGCACAGTAGTGAGCACGCAAAAAGATCCAAGTCTTAGAGGTGTAAAACTACTGCTGTTGCAATTAATAGATGAAGAAGGGCGTATTCAGCAAGAATACGAGGTAGCAGCTGATAGTGTGGGTGCTGGAGTAGATGAGTGGGTACTAGTCTGTCGTGGCAGTGCTGCCCGTCAAATTCTAGGAAACGAGCAACGTCCTGTAGATGCAGCCGTTGTGGCAATAATTGATACAGTCTACGTTGAAGACCGGCTGATTTACAGTAAGAAGGATCAGTATAGGTAGTCATTGGTCATTGGTCATTGGTCATTGGTCATTAGTCATTAGTCATTAGTTAAAACACTCGTGCATATTGACGAAGGACAAATAACAAATGACAAATGACAAATAACAAAGGACAAATGACAAATGACAGATGACAAAAAGATTAGAGGAGGAATCTAGTAATGGCAGTTACCAGCACGGCGGCACCCCCAACCCCGTGGTCGAGAAGTTTGGCTGAGCCGAAAATCCATGAAAGTGCCTTTGTACATCCTTTTTCTAACATTATTGGAGATGTACGTGTTGGCGCTAATGTGATTATTGCACCAAGCACTTCCGTTCGGGCAGATGAGGGTACGCCTTTTCATATAGGCGACAACACTAACCTGCAGGATGGTGTGGTTATTCATGGATTGGAACAAGGACGGGTCATTGGTGATGACCGGAATGAGTATTCGGTATGGATTGGTAGCAATGCGTCTATTACCCATATGGCTCTCATTCACGGACCCGCCTATGTTGGAGACAGTTGTTTTATCGGCTTTCGCTCAACAGTCTTTAACGCTAGGGTGGGGGCTGGTTGCATTGTCATGATGCACGCTTTGATTCAAGACGTGGAGATTCCTCCTGGAAAATACGTACCTTCTGGAGCAATTATTACTACTCAGCAGCAAGCCGATCGCTTGCCGGATGTGCAAGACCAAGATAAGCACTTTGCCCATCATGTTGTAGGTATTAATCAGGCTTTGCGGTCTGGCTATCTTTGTGCCGCCGATAGTAAGTGTATTAGAAGAGTTAGAGATGAGTTAGATAAATCTTATACAAGCAACGGTGTTAACGGATTAGAAAGGAGTAATGACGTGGCGAGCAGTAGCTTGGGTGCTGAAACAGTAGAACAGGTACGTTATCTGTTAGAGCAAGGATACAAAATTGGCACGGAACATGTAGACCAAAGAAGGTTTCGCACGGGGTCTTGGCAAAGTTGTCAACCTATCGAAGCAAGATCTGTAGGGGAAGCAATCTCAGTTCTTGAAGGTTGCTTGAGAGAGCATTCTGGAGAATATGTACGTTTGTTTGGTATTGACCCCAATGGCAGACGACGGGTATTGGAGACAATCATACAGCGTCCTGATGGACTTACAAGCACATCTTCTAGTTTTAAAGCTCCTACATCTACAAGTCATAGCAGCTACAACAGCAACAGTAACGGCAAAGGTGCTGCGAGTAGCAATAGGATCGACGGTGATATTACACAGCAAATTAGCCAATTATTAAACCAAGGTTATAAAATTGGCATGGAACACGTAGATGAACGTCGCTTCCGCACGGGTTCTTGGCAAAGCTGTACTCCTGTAAGTGCAACAAGTACCAGAGAGGTGGTTGCTGCACTAGAAGAATGTATGAGCAGTCACCAAGGCGAGTACGTGCGCCTGATCGGGATTGACCCCAAAGCTAAGCGCCGGGTACTCGAAACCATCATTCAAAGACCGGGCGCTCCAGTTCCATCAATTAGCTCCTCCAGTTCGAGTTCAAGATCTAGTGCATCATCCGACCGTTACTCATCAGCAACTACA
Organism: Scytonema hankhaensis NUACC26; assembly: GCF_045865695.1. NCBI lineage: Bacteria > Bacillati > Cyanobacteriota > Cyanophyceae > Nostocales > Scytonemataceae > Scytonema > Scytonema hankhaensis. The sequence goes on along the minus strand of NZ_BAACAP010000107.1, from coordinate 13,691 downwards.
TCAGCTACCAGTACTCGGTTGAGTTCTGAAGTGACCGACCAGTTGAGACATCTCATTACTAGTGGGTATAAAATTAGTGCCGAGCACGTAGATCAACGGCGATTCCGCACTGGTTCCTGGTCTAGTTGCGGACAAATTGAAGCCAATTCTGCACAACAAGCCGCAGCAGCATTGGAAGCTTTCTTGGCAGAGTATCCAGGAGAATTCGTGCGCTTAGTTGGCATTGACCCCAAAGCCAAACGCCGCGTAGCAGAGGTGATTATTCAACGTCCGTAAACTGGGGCATGGGGATTAGCGATTAGGGATGGGAAAAAGTAATTATAGCGGTTCTCACTTAGTGCAATACACAAAAAGTTATGGAACCGCACCCTTAACGCCGATGCACGCGGATAAAGCTGTACTTGATTTGGATGAAAATCGCTATAGTTTCTCTGTCCTAATTCCTAAGTAGTACCCAATCCCTAGTTCCCAATCCCTAATTTTAGAGGTTACAGTTACCATGTCAGTGCCGCCACTGCGCCCACTGCGCTTAAGGGATAGCTTTGATTCTTATGTTGGTGGCGAGGTGATTATTCATCCAAGTGCTGTAATTGCACCTGGTGTGATACTTCAAGCGGCTCCAAACAGCAAAATTATTATTGGTTCGGGAGTCTGTATTGGAATGGGGTCTATTCTCCAAGTTCATCAAGGAACTCTGGAGGTAGAAGCAGGCGCAAATCTTGGCGCTGGGTTCTTAATGGTTGGACAAGGCAAAATCGGAGCAAATGCTTGTATAGGAGCAGCAACAACTGTTTTTAACTGTTCTGTTGACTCCGGACAAGTTGTTGCTCCTGGATCGGTTATTGGAGATAGCAGTCGCCGCATAACTGTATCTGCTGAGCTAGTACACGATGAAAAAGAACCACAACTGTCTGCAAGCGCTTCAAGTACAACAAGTCCTCCAAGTACAAGTCGTACAGAATTGGAGCAATCACAATCTAATACAGAATCCTCAACTGCTACCAAAGCAGAAGAAACTTCTACCAAAACAGAAGAAACTTCTACCAATTCATCTAGTACTGGCACTTTTATTTACGGTCAAGAAAATATACAACGGCTCATGTTTACATTATTTCCCCACAAGAAAGATACTACTTGAGCTACCCTAGTATGATGACGGTCATGGTGAAGAAGTGCTAATTGTTATGTGTAAGCTTTGCTTGCAACTCACAATGGAATATTCACATCGACCTATATAATCCAAGATCGACAAAGAAAATGCAGGCATCATACCGTCAAAATGACTTTAAAGATACTGCTTTAGGACTAGTTTCTACTGAAAGTTTTCCGGCAATAGTGGGCATAGCAGACAATATGCTGAAATCTGCCGGGGTTCACCTAATAGGATATGAGAAAATAGGAGGCGGTTATTGTACTGCTATTGTTAGAGGTGCGATCGCTGATGTACGTTTGGCTGTAGAAACTGGAGTTCAAGTTGGCGAACAAATGCACCAACAAGTTTCTAGTCTAGTTATTCCGCGACCTTTCCCTAACCTAGAAGTGATACTACCTATTTCCAAACGTTTTAGCGTGCTTTCACAAGGAGATGGCTACAGTCGTTTGAGCAACCAAGCCATAGGTTTGGTCGAAACGCGGGGTTTTCCAGCCATGGTAGGCGCTGCAGATGCAATGCTGAAAGCGGCGGATGTCCAATTAGCAGCTTATGAAAAAATTGGTGCGGGTTTGTGTACGGCTATCATTCGGGGGTCTGTGGCGAATGTAGCCGTAGCAGTAGAAGTTGGAATGTACGAAGCAGAACGCATTGGGGAGTTAAATGCGGTTATGGTAATTCCTAGACCACTTGACGAGTTGGAGGAAACTCTACCCGTGGCTAGTTGTTGGATAGAGGAACGTCAACCGTTGAATTTGCCAATCAGTCTCAAGGAGCAAGTTGGAGAAGCAGAACTTTTGGAGTTACCAGACTTAACTGAGTTGCCAATGAAAGTGATAGAGGAGTTAACCAACGATCAGTGACCAGTGACCAGTGACAAATGACCAATGACCAATGACTAGTAAATTTAAGTATGTAGGGTGGGCAATGCCCATCCTACTCGTCTAACTACCATCAAGGTGTGCTGCCTTGGTTGGAAGGGGTCTTACTGTTTGTGACTAACTTTGATAATAGCTGTTCTTATCTATAAGAAAATACCAATTTTCTAATAAAGCAGATAGATTTTTATCTATAGATATCACTCATAACTTTTACTATCAAAATGCTGCATTAAGCATAAGTATTCAGTGATACTAGATTTATATCTATTCTTATTAGAGGAGAATACCCCTTGAACCAAGCAACGCTGCACCAGTTGAAGGTGTTCGAGGCTGCAGCTCGTCATGGGAGCTTCACTCGTGCTGCTGAAGAGTTATTCCTGACCCAGCCCACCGTCTCCATGCAGATCAAGCAACTAACAAAGTCGGTGGGATTGCCATTATTTGAGCAAGTAGGGAAGCGTTTATATTTAACGGAAGCAGGACGGGAACTGTTCGCCACCTGTCGGCAAATTTTTGAGACCATCTCTCAATTTGAAATGAAGGTGGCGGATTTAAAGGGGCTGAAGCGAGGTCAATTGCGTCTAGCTGTTATCACCACAGCAAAATACTTTATTCCAAGGTTATTGGGTCCGTTTTGTCAACTCTATCCTGGGATTGATATTGCACTGCAAGTGACAAACCATGAAGGGATTCTAGAACGGATGGTAGGTAATCTTGATGACTTGTATATTATGAGTCAAGTTCCAGAACATTTGGATGTGAGTTACCAAGCCTTTTTAAGTAATCCTCTCGTGGTTTTAGCACCAATCAATCATCCTTTGGCGGGCGAACAGAATATTCCTATTCAACGTCTTGCAGAGGAACCTTTTATTATGCGCGAACCAGGTTCGGGTACGCGACGGGCAGTACAAAAGTTATTTGATGAGCATGGGGTGACGGTAAAAGTCAAACTAGAATTGGGAAGTAATGAGGCGATAAAGCATGCTATTGCAGGTGGTTTGGGAGTTTCCGTTCTTTCCCGACACACTTTAATTGAGAACAAAGATTTAACTGTTTTGGATGTGGAACATTTTCCGATTCTACGGAATTGGTACATGGTTTATCCCACAGGAAAACAGTTATCTATCGTTGCTCGTACTTATTTTGAGTATTTGCTAGAATCTGCAAAGCAATTTTCTACTCAAACTCTTGATTATAGTTATGCTGTGGTCAATGAGAAGGAACTGAAAGCAGAAGTTTAATACTTCTCAACTAGTTCGACGGATTCTTTAGGTCTCTCTTTAACCGTGCAAAGAGAGGAGTAAGCAACCCCTGGATTAAATCCAGGGGCTTCAGCAAAACCCAGTTTTAGTTGAAGCCTGAAGCTTACCAGACTAAGTTCTTAACTGAACTACGTTAACAGTAAATGTTAAAAGACCTACCGGAGGATGCGTAGCTAGTCTTCCGCTCTAGAACCAAACAATTAAACATCTGTAATGGGCTAAGGAAGTGTTGTTTGGAAAGTTACTGACTGTTAACCTTGTCGTTCGCGAAGCGTGCCGACGAAGGAGGCATAGCTAACATTACCCAGAAATGGAGGGACATTATGTCCAAAGTTTTTGTAATTGATACCAACAAAAACCCATTAAATCCAATCCATCCCGCTCAAGCAAGACAACTTCTTAGAAATGGTAAAGCCGCGATATTCCGCCAATTTCCATTTACTATTATCTTAAAAAAAGCTCATCCTGACACGCCTGTTGAACCGCTAAGAATTAAGATTGACCCTGGTTCTAAAATAACCGGAATAGCAATAGTTAACGATGCATCAGGAGAAGTTGTATTTGCTGCTGAAATTAAGCATCGAGGTTTTGCAATTCATGAATCTCTTAGCTCAAGAAAACAACTCCGGAGAAGCAGGAGAAATCGCAAAACAAGGTATCGCCAACCACCACTACACGAATGGTTTAGGAAAGGTAACAAACAACCTTGCCCAAAACAACGTCGAGATGGTCAGCAGTGCGGTGGACGGGTTCCACAGGCTACAGCAACTGCTGACCCGGAGGGTTGGTTAGCTCCCAGCTTGCAGAGTCGTATTGATAACATCAAAACTTGGGTTGAAAGATTGCATAAAGTTGCACCGATTGAAGCAATATCTCAGGAATTAGTGCGCTTTGATATGCAATTAATTCGTCATCCGAATATTCAAGGAAAAGAATATCAACAAGGTACTCTTTTCGGTTACGAAACTAGAGAGTATCTATTGGAAAAATGGAATAGACAGTGTGCTTACTGTGGTATCAAAGACGTTCCACTTCAAATAGAACACATTCACTGTCGCGCTAAAGGAGGAAGTGATTCGATAACAAATCTTACATTATCATGCGAAAAGTGTAATCAGAAAAAAGGGACAAAAGATCTCAGAGATTTCCTCAAAAAAGACTCAACAAGATTGGAAAAAATCCTAAAACAAGCCAAACAACCTCTTGCAGATGCAGCAGCAGTCAACGCAACTCGATTTGCATTACTTGAGATTTTAAAAGCAACTAACTTACCAGTAGAAACAGGAAGTGGTGGGTTAACTAAATTCAATAGAACTCAACAAGCCCTCTTGAAACTACATTGGATCGATGCAGCTTGTGTTGGTAAATCAACTCCGATTCTAAATATTAAAGAAGTTAGACCTTTGCTGATTACAGCTAACGGTCACGGAACAAGACAGATGTGTCGTACTGACAAATACGGTTTCCCAAATCGTCATTGTTCGAGAACTAAATTTCACTTTGGTTTTCAAACTGGTGACATTGTAAAAGCAGTTGTCACTAATGGTAAAAAGATTGGTCAATATGTTGGACGTATCGCAACCCGTGCGACTGGCAGTTTCAACATCTCGACCAAAAATGGCTTAGTTCAGGGAATTAGCCACAAATATTGTAAACACATTCACAAGAAGGATGGGTATTCCTATGCATTTTAAAAAAATTAGACGCCCATTAAAATGGGCCGTGTCGCGGTTCCACGCGCGTACTAAAGTTACGTGGTTTCCCCGCTCCCGGAGGTTTTTAGATGAAGCGACCGTCGTTCTTGAGATTTTTTAGTTCAAAGTCTGAAATCTATCGCGGTTCTCACTTGGGTGCAATACATAAAAAAGTTATGGAACCGCAGATGCACAGCAAAGCACGCGGATGAAGTTGTACCATTATCGGATGAAAGTTGCTAGAAAATCTAAAATCTAAGATCCAAAATCTAACATGACAACTGTAGACACTGAAATTGTTGCCGTCACAGTTTACACTGACCAAGCTTTAGTATCGCGACGAGGTATCGTGACGCTTACAGGGCTTGAACGGGAATTGATTGTTTCGCAATTACCAGATACTTTAGATACGGAATCGGTCAGGGTAAACGGTACGGGTAGGGTGGCGGTACACTTATCACAAGTGAGCGTAGAAAAAGTCTTCTCATCCGAACCAGCAACAACTCGGCTTGTACAATTGAAGGGGCAAATTCAACAGATGGAAGCACAATGGCGTTTTCTACAAGCTCAAATTGATGCTTTGGATTTGCAATCTCAGTTTTTACAAGGTTTGCGTGAAAAAACAGAGGAACCTTTCGCACAGAGTTTGTCGCGGAAAAATCTCAGCCCTAGCGAAACTTTGGATTTTTTGAACTTTTTGGGCAGTCAATATGCTGAGTATGCGATCGCACAAGGAGATTATAAGGTTCAACAGCAAGAATTAGACAAGCAGTTAGAAATTCTCCGCCAACAAATACACCAAGTTCAAACCTCTCATGGTAAAGAGAATTTCTGCTTGACTGTAGCGATCGCACCTGAAGGTGCGGGTGATTTTGAGTTAGAAGTGTCTTACGTAGTTGGTCGTGCTAGCTGGGTTCCACTTTATGATTTAGCAGTCAGTACTAACACTCGTTCTCTCAACCTCAATTACTTAGCGGAAGTCACTCAAAGGACTGGGGAAGATTGGATTGGCGTCACTTTAACCCTCTCCACTGCAAAACCTGGGCTAGGAACGTTACCACCCAAACCAGAACCTTGGTTTATCGATATACCTAGTCCTCCCGAAAATCTCTTGCGTCCAAAAGCCATGCACCGACTCACTCCTGGAGTGGCTATGGCATCTCCAACAGAAAATAATTATACCGATATTGAGCGATCGCCTGAAAACTTTGTTGAAGCCGAAAGCGTTGTAGCAGAAATTTCCAGAGAAGGAAGTACAGTTAATTTTAAATTAAATAGTAGCGGTCACATTCCTAGTGACGGCGCACCCCACAAAACGACAATTTTCAACGATGATTATCCCTGTGAATTCGAGTATGTAGCAACACCCCGTTTGGTAAGCTTCGCCTATCTACAAGCAAATGTAAAGAACGGTACAAATGGAGCAACTTTACTAGCAGGCAAAGCCAATATCTTTCGAGACAATACTTTTGTAGGAACAACTCGATTAGAAAATACTGCACCCGGTCAAGAATTCAAGCTGAACTTAGGTATTGACGAGAGTTTGAAGATTGAGCGCGACTTAGTTGAGCGTCAAGTCGATAAGAAATTAATAGGTAACAATCGCCGGATTACTTACAGTTATCGTATTATCATTACCAACTTATTAGATCGAGAAATATATGTAAAACTTACAGAACAACTGCCAGTTAGCCGTAACGAGCAAGTCAAAGTCCGCCTCACTCGTAGCAATCCGCAAATTCAACTAGGTGAAATGGGAATATTGGAATGGGCTGTGACTCTACCACCTGAAGCAAAAAGAGAAGTATATTACCAGTTTACCGTAGAACATCCACCTGAATTATCAATTCAAGGTTTAAATGTGTAATTTTGAGATTACATACACAAAATCTTGTGGTGCGGGCGTCCTCGCCTGCACTTTTGTCTAAAACGGGCGGGGACGCCCGTTCCATAAGAGGATAGTTATTTGTTGATTTACTCCAGCCTTGTACTTTCTTTATAACAGCTAATTGCCCGCGCCAAAGGTTCATCGGGATCTAACTCAGGAGGATTAAGGAGAGAATCAATCAAAGCCTTGCTATCTTCTCGGCTGAGTTTGATAATAGAGTGTTCTTTTTTTGAATTAGTATTATCAGCGTCCATCTGCTACAGGGTGCGGTTTAATAATTGTAAAAAAAAAGGCAGGTAGACCACCCGCCTCTAAAATCAAATTAACTTAAAATCCAACATCTACTTACCAACAACAGGCGCATTAAACGATACTGCAGGAGCTTTTTCGTCTCCCAATTGTGGTATAGAATCTCTCAACCGTGCTGTTAGTTGTACCGTGCTTGCATCATACACCTGAGTTAGCATCTTGGGATACAATCCAATACCGATAATTGGCACTAACAAACAGGCAATGATAAAGATTTCGCGGGGTTCAGCATCGATCAACTTTTGATGAGAGACTAATTCCTCGTTCTCTTTGCCGTAGAAAATCTCCCGCAACATGGACAGCAGATAAATTGGAGTCAAAATTACTCCCACTGCCATCAAGAACACCACAATAACTTTAAAGGTGGGGTTATAGGCATCACTGGTGGAAAACCCAACAAAAATCATCAACTCGGCAACAAAACCACTCATTCCTGGTAAGGCAAGGGATGCCAAAGAACAAGTTGTCCACATGGCGAACATCTTACCCATTTTCTTCCCAACACCGCCCATTTCATCGAGCATCAAGGTGTGAGTGCGATCGTAAGTTGCTCCTACCAAGAAGAACAAACTCGCCCCGATCAAACCATGGGAAACCATTTGCAGCATCGCTCCATTCAAACCCAAGTCTGTGAAGGAAGCAATACCAATTGCCACAAAGCCCATGTGAGAAATTGAGGAGTAGGCAATTTTCCGTTTTAGATTGCGTTGGGCGAATGATGTGAGGGCAGCGTAAATAATATTTACAATACCCAAAATCACTAACACGGGAGCAAATATGACATGAGCATCAGGCAGCATTTGGGCATTCATGCGAATTAGAGCATAACCACCCATTTTTAACAAAACACCTGCCAGTAACATATGTACCGGGGCTGTCGCTTCGCCGTGAGCATCTGGCAACCAGGTATGCAACGGGAAAATTGGTAGTTTGACAGCATAAGCAATCAAAAACGCAGCATAAAGCCATAACTCTAAATTGATTGCATATTCTTTGGCAGCAAGCGCTTGCATATCAAAAGTGACAGTACCGCCGTAAAACGCCATTGTCAAACCAGCAATTAAGATAAACAGCGAACCACCTGCAGTGTACAGAATAAACTTGGTTGCCGCATATTGCCGTTTTTTACCGCCCCAAATGGAAAGGAGAATATAAACTGGCACTAATTCCAGTTCCCAAACCAAGAAAAACAGGAGTATATCCTGTACGGCGAATACGGCAATTTGTCCGCCGTACATTGCCAGCATCAAAAAGTAAAACAACCTTGGCTTAAGAGTTACGGGCCATGCTGCTAGCATCGCCAGTGTGGTAATGAATCCAGTCAAAATAATGAGGGGCATAGACAAACCATCTGCCCCTACCGACCAATTCAAACCGAGTTGCGGAATCCAACTGTAACGCTCAAACAACTGTAAGTCAGGATTTGAGAAGTCGTATCCGTTGTAAAAAGCGTATACAATCAATGCAAAATCTATCAACCCTACGATCAGGGCATACCAGCGTACTGTTTTGCCTTCTTTATCAGGGATTAAGGGAACTAGCAGTGACGCCGCTATCGGGAAAAGAATAATCGTCGTCAGCCATGGAAAATTTGCTGTATTCATCACAAGTCGTCAGTCAGCAACAATAAAGTTCGGCTATCAACTACTAGCTATTTACTAACAGTTTTTACAGGTTTTGCGCTTCATTCTTAGGTTGATTTAATAAAATTGGGGATTGAGGATTGGGGAACTCGGGGCCCCCTCCTTGTTGAGGGGCAATGGGGATTGGGCATTGGTAAAGTTGTTATATAAATTTACATTTTCTTGTGGTGCGAAGAGCAGCGCCGTGCGGGGGTTCCCCCCGTTGAGGCGACTGCGGGGCGTCCCGCCCGCCACTAATGCAGAACGGGCTTCTAGCCCGTTCCACAAGAGATGGATAATTTGTTTCTTGGCGCTCCCTGACCTTACTGATATCAAGTTACACCGAAAACAATCACTAAGCCCAACACAGCGCCAAACACGATTAAGGCGTAGAATTGAGCGCGACCATTTTCTAAGTACTTCAAACCTTCACCACTCACGAGGGTGAAAAATCCTGTGAGGTTGACAGCACCATCTACTACACGGAAGTCAACTTCCATAACTTGTCTCGCCAAACGACGCAAACCAACAACAAATACGCGATGGTAAATGTCATCAAAGTACCATTTATTGAGGGATAGCTCGTAAAGTGGTTTCACTTTTGCTGCTATCTCTACGGGGTTGATTTTAGCCCAGGAGTATGTTAAGACAGCCAGCGTAATCCCAATTAAGGAAATTCCTACCGAACTTCCTGCCATGATGTAGAACTCTGTTGGGTTGAACAAAGCTGCTTTTTCTACGACTTCCTCTAATGTTTCATTGGGTGAGTAGATAAACTCCTCAAAGTAGTTGGCAAAAGGAGTTCCTAGCAAACCAATGAGCATGGAAGGAAATGCCAAAACAACTAACGGCAAGGTCATTGTCCACGGCGATTCATGAGGATATTCACTGTGTCCGTGTCCGTGTCCGTGTCCGTGTGTGTCGTGTCCGCGATCGTCATGATGGTGTTGTTCGGAAGAATCTTCGAGTTCGCCCTTGGTCATTGCACCAGGACCAAAAGCACGTTTTGTATCAAAACCTGTTACCAGTGCCATCCCAATTGGCGACTTGAGCTTTTCCCACTTATCAGTTTGGTTGCCCCGGAATTTTCCTTCAAAGGTGGTTAAGTACATCCGGAACATATAAAAAGCGGTGATTCCTGCAGTTAGCCAACCCACAAACCAAAGAATTGGATTTGCGTTAAAGGCTGCCCCAAGGATTTCATCTTTTGACCAGAAACCAGCAAAGGGCGGAACCCCGGCAATTGCCAAGCACCCAATTAAAAAGGTGAGTGCTGTAACTGGCATATACTTTCGCAACCCACCCATTAACCGGACATCTTGTGCTAAAGCAGGATCGTGACCGACGACTCCTTCCATGCCGTGAATGACAGAACCGGAACCTAGGAATAGCATCGCCTTGAAGTAGGCGTGGGTCATTAGGTGAAACAGCCCTGCTGTGTATGCACCGACTCCCATTGCCATCACCATGTAACCGAGTTGGGAGATGGTGGAGTATGCCAAACCTTTTTTAATGTCGTTTTGAGTAATCGCAATTGTCGCACCCAAAAACGCTGTGAATGCCCCAGTGTAAGCAATCACATTCATTGCCGCCGGAACGTGTTCAAAAACTGGATACATCCGGGCAACTAGGAAAACGCCTGCTGCCACCATTGTTGCTGCATGGATCAGGGCTGAGATGGGAGTTGGACCTTCCATCGCATCTGGTAACCACACGTGAAGCGGGAATTGGGCAGATTTGGCAACCGGACCGAGGAAAACTAAAATTGCAAACAAGATGGCAAGCAAGTTGCTTAAAGAACCGTTCTGAACGAGTTCTCCAAGACGAATGCCCATTACGTCAAAATCAAAGCTTCCTGTTGCCCAGAATAGCCCTAGAATGCCTAAGAGCAATCCAAAGTCTCCTACGCGGTTGGTTACAAACGCTTTCTGACACGCATCGGCTGCTGCTTTGCGATCGTACCAAAAACCGACCAACAGGTAGGAACACATCCCAACGAGTTCCCAGAAGATATAAACCTGTACTAAGTTGGGGCTGACTACCAAACCCAACATTGAGGAACCAAACAAGCTGAGATAGGCGTAAAACCGGACATAACCAGGGTCATGAGCCATGTACCCATCTGTATAAACCATAACTAGGAAGGCTACAGTGGTTACAATGACTAACATTAGGGCTGCCAGATGGTCAATTGTGTAGCCCATGCTCAGGTGAAAATTACCTGCTGCAGCCCATTCTAGGGTACGGGTGTAAGAGGGGTGTCCTTGAATCTGACTCCATAACAAAGCAAACGAAAGACCCATTGCCACTCCCATTAGGGTGATGATGAGCGACGCATTTAGCTTTCGCAAGCTGTTAGTTACCTGATTCAACGAGAGTAACCCCAGACCGACCAGCATTGCCCCAAGAAGGGGCAGCACCGGAATCAGCCATGCATACTGATAGATTACTTCCATCACTGACGCCTACTTTTAGAATTCTTGACTTAAAGAAGTGTAAAGGAGAAAGTATCAAGGATTAAGGAGAAAGTATCAAGGATTGAGGATAAACTTGCCATTCTGTCCTTCATACTTCTTCATCCTTCATACTTCATCTTTCATACTTCATCTTTTTGTTGATTAATTTGTCGGAACTGTTAATAATTGTGACACACACCCTCTATGATAAAATACCCCACCCGGCAGTAATTGGGTGAGGTAATTAAGGTTGGTTTTATAATTGGGGGCTAGGGACTGGGGAACTCGGGGCCCCCTCTGGGGATAAGGGGCAATGGGGACTAGGGATTAGAGAATCTTAATTTAATCGCCAATCGCCAATCGCCAATCGCCAATCGCCAATCGCCAATCACGCTGACCTACAATTTAAATCGGCAACTTTTGATTTTTGGTAGGTTTTGGGTCGGTTGATGTAACAGATTTTGATTTCTTCTAAGGCTTGAAGCAAATCTTCTCGCCCTCGAAAACCTTCTAAACGCCGTCTGACTATGCCGTTTTCTATTAAAAGTAGAGTTGGTAGTGATTTGAGTCGGTAGGTAGTCGCTAGTTTGAAGTTATTATCAGCATTGACGCCAACCAATTTAATTTGGTCTCCGCATTGCGATTTAAACTGCAACAGTAACGGCTGAATGATTTTACACAAACCACACCAAGGTGCTTCAAAATTAACTAAAACAGGAATTGGAGATTCTAAAACTTCTTGAGTAAATGTCCGCTCATTTACCGACAACACCATGATGCCTCTAGAGGTAAACACTTTTGTTATCAACTAAGCTGTCAGCAGGAGGAGCAATAGTGTCACGACTGTGCAGTAAATTCAGCACAGATGCGAATTGTGTCACTAGAGAACAACCAGTAAAATGTCAGAAAACTTTGACCGGCTCGCTGCCAACTGCTATCAAATATCCTTAGCAGTTTAGTTGCCAAGTTTTACATTACTAAAATTGGCAAGTATCCTTGAACAAGGACTCTTTTGGAGTTCTTAACACTTAATTGAGATATTTCTCAAGTACTTGTCATGTTACTAATTGACCAAAGATTAGCGCGATCGCTAGTAACTCGGAGTCGATCGGACTTTAGATTTACCCCAAACTACAAGCTGATTTTTTCCCCGTTCGATCGGTGTTTTCTGATTATAGAAGAGAAAATGGCTGTTTATCAAGTCTTTTCCCTATTTAGTAATTGTTTAACAACTACCAAATCTAAAATTTCAAAACTAAGCGCCCCCTCACTGACAGATCCTTCGCCCATTGGACTGACTAGTTCCCAACAAAGGACAACCCTTGTTCGCTACTGGTCTCATTTCATCCTACATTGATTTGGTAGCAGTTGAATAGGATTTTATGGAATAAGTGTCAAATCGACTGCTATGAAAAATTCTGTTTGTGTTAAAATCATAACTTTATTCTGGCTGTTGCTTGAATTAATAAAGGATGCGACCACCAAAGTAGCAGTACGAAAATAGTAACTCCCACATATGACGGACGAAGAAATTCCTGCCAAATGAGAGATTGACGTTTGTCAATAACAGCTGCTAAGGGAACGATAGATGTGCGCTGTTTAACTTTTTCAAAGGCTTCACCGTAACGATCGCTCAAACGGCGATCGCCATGCCACACCCCAAATAAATGGTGTAACACTAAACCAACGGAAGTGACAAGAGTAAAACTAGTACCGAGCCAAAGAGTGTGAGCAATACACCAAATAATTTGCCCCACCATTTGCGGATGGCGAGTGATGCGGATGATACCAGTCTCGTAGAGATGAACCTGGGGCTTTTGGATAGCAGCAATTTCTAGTAGATTGAATGTAGCAGGATATAAAAAGAAAAACGAAATTGCTGACAGTACCCATACCAATTGTGCTATGCCCGATACACCTTGGACGTTCCAAAGCTGTAGACCATCATAGCGGTGATTAAAAAAGTACACGATGAGGATCGTAGCCAAAGGCAGGCTAGCCAACGCAAAAAGAATGCGATAAAGCCTACATCCAAGGTGTTTTTCTGCCCAAGGACGCAAGGCAGCGCCTCCACTATGGACAATTGCAAAACCCAAGAGTAGCCCAAGCATGACAAAATGACTAAGGGTTAACCAACCGGGCAACATCATATACACACAATGAAGTAAGTTAAAGAAAACCTAGTAGAAAAGGAGACTTTAGTCAAGATGATATGCTACTGTCTTTATCGAAACAGCCTCTACCTATTAAGATGCATTCTTAATCTTGCCCATCCGTGAAGGCTGATTACGCTGGTTTGTAAAAGATTGATGCTCCTTTCTTGTTCGTGGGTTTAGCCTTATGTCTGACCTTCCTTTCACTTTAGACCAACTACGTATTCTGAAAGCGATCGCTGCAGAAGGGAGCTTCAAGCGCGCCGCTGACAGCCT
>NZ_BAACAP010000106.1:0-21762 GCF_045865695.1 Scytonema hankhaensis NUACC26 | reverse complement strand
GCACCCTATTAGCACTATTTACATTGCAGTCTATCAACATATGTGATTTTTTACAAATGATTTAGGATTGCTATAGTTGAACATTTATTAAAATGACGGCAAACTCTTGTTCCAGAATTTTATATAACGCTTTTTCTCCCGATAATGCTTTGACTAAGTTCTGCTCCAATTGATTCAGAGTTTCTTCTAATATTAATAAATTAGCTAAGCTGTTATCCACAAGCAGAATGTTGACCTTCTGTTCGGGTAGTTTTTCCTGGCTACACAAATATGGCTCTAATTCTTGACTACATTGAATAACAAAGTTGTTCATAACGCTTTTAGTAATTTTCAATTCCCATCAATACGGTCACCGCTTCGCTGCTGAGTGCATTGGAGAAGAAGAATCCTTGTCCATATTCACATCCTAGCGATCGCAAATGAATTAACTGCTCTTCTGTCTCAACGCCTTCTGCAATGACCTCTAACTCCAAACTGTGAGCTAAGTTAACAATTGTCTTCACTATATCTGAATTTTTACTTCCAACAGCTATTTGACGGATGAACGAACGGTCAATTTTCAAAGCATTGAGGGGGAGACAGTGTAGGTATGATAGAGAAGAATAACCAGTACCAAAATCATCCAGTAACAGTTGAATTTGTCTTTCTTGCAGCTGCTTTAAAACGGCGGCGGCTTTATCGGCATTATTCATCAAAACACTTTCAGTAATTTCTATCTTTAAAAAAGAGCTATTCAAACCCACAGCTTGTAAAATCTGGTCAATTTGTTCTACCAAATCGGGTTGAACCAATTGAATGCCTGATAAATTTACACTAATAGAAATGGGTAAGCGTTTGGGGAATTTCTCTTGCCAGTGACGTAATTGCCGACAAGCTTCCATTAAAACCCATTCACCGAGGGGAATAATTAGCCCCGTCTCTTCTGCAATCGGAATAAAATCATTTGGGGAAATTAGCCCTTGTTTGGGGTGCTGCCATCGCACCAATGCTTCAAAGCCTATAATTTCTCCAGTTATAAGTGACACTATAGGCTGGTAGTTGAGGTGTAACTTCTGGAGTTCAATAGCTTGGGCAAGATCTGCTTCCATTTGGAGTCTCGCAACAACTTGCAACTGCATATTCCTATTAAACACCGCCGTATTGGATACTCCCTGCTTTTTGGCATAATGCATTGCGGTATCTGCCGCCTGTAGAAAGTCTTCTGCTTGAGTGTAACCAATCTCGTTATGAATGATGCCAATGCTAGCCGTACAAGTTTCTACAGATTCCATAAGCTTGAATGATAATTTCATGGCTTGATGAATGCGTTTTGCTGCAAACTCTGCATCTCGTGCGTCAGGAGTATATGCTAGCAAGATGGCAAACTCTTCTTCTCCTACTCGTGCGAGCATATCTACAGGACACAAGTATGTCAATAAACGATTCGCTACTTCAATGAGCAGTTGTTCGCCTTGGTAGTGACCGAGGCTGTACTTAATCAATTGGTAACGGTTCAGGCTGATATACAAAACAGCAAAATGATACTCATAATTATTTTTAGATTGCTTGATACATTGATTTAAGCAATCTAAAAACTTGACCCGATTGGGTAAACCTGTCAGGACGTCATAAAAGACTTGGTGCTGTAGTTTCTCCTGTGCTTGTTTGCGTGCTGTGATGTCAAAGCGAATTGCTAAATACTGAAATGGTTTTTCCTCGCTATCGAGAAATGGAACGATAACAGTATCAACCCAATAATATGTTCCGTCTTTGGCTTTATTCTTAATTTCTCCTTGCCAAACTTTTCCCTGAGCGATAGTTGACCACAAGTTTTGAAAAAAATCTCTGGAATGATAACCAGAATTCACAAGTTGATGGGTTTTCCCAATCAGTTCTTCTCTCAAATACTTGGAAATTTCACAGAACTTATCATTTACATAGGTGATAATTCCCTTAGCATCAGTAATGACTACAATAGTAGCTTTATCTAGAGCAAATTTAATGTCAGATAAATTTTTGAGGGATTTACGTAACTCCAATTCTACAGTTTGGCGATCGCTAATTTGATTTTGAAGTTCTTGATGAATAGCTTTGAAGTACATGGCTTGTTGTTCTAACTGCGCTGTCATCTTAAATAAATCTAAAAACGCTTTAACTTTAGATACCAATATTTCTGTGCAAATAGGTTGAAAGACATAATCTACTAAACCTAACGTGCAACCTTTAAAGATAAAGTCTTCAAAACACCGATCTGCGGGGAGAATGAAAATAATTGGTGTTCGTTCAGTTTTTTGTCTTTGTCGAATAAGCTTTGCTGTCTCAAATCCATCCATTTCTGTCATTTGAGCATTCAGTAAAATCGCGGCAAATTCCCCATCTAAAAGATATTTCAAGGCTTCACAACCAGAGTTTGCTTTTACCAAATTTTGTTTGAGGCAATCCAGAATTCCTTCTAGAGCAAGTAAACTTTTATTACAATTATCTACCAGAAGAATATTAACTTTTTTGTTTGTCCCCGTGTTTTCACTGAATTCATAACTAGCTGGAGATAATTCCCTCTTCTGGATAATCATAAAATGACCTTTACGAACTTCGTGAGCGATTGCGTGATATTACTGATTCATTTTATAAAGTCTTAAAGATCGAGGTTTTTAACATAAAGATTGATATAATTTCAGAAATTTACCCTCTTTTATAACCTAAAATCAAGGTATAATTTGTAATATTACAAAAAGAAAGAAACATAGAAAAACCACCGTTACAGTCGAAAGTGGGTAACGGTGGTTACTAACAGGATGTTTTAAAAGTCCTTTCATCAGTAGCAAAATATTCAAGATCCCCCATTATCCACGTATCTCGGCTCAACGTCAACTAAAGTTTGATTAAATAATCAAGCGTAAATTTATGAATGCTCGGTACACAATTTTTAAAGAATATCTGACAGCCAGTTACGATATGCTTTTCCAGATGACTGGCATGAGATATGACAATGCCAAAGACTCAATGCTTTTGTTAGACAAGATGATGTGCTGGGAATTTTAACTTTAGAGTAGTTGTCGTAAAAAGTTATGATCGCAGAAGTTGATGGAACTGTAAAGATCGCTGGGTACCAAATCATAGAGCAAATATACTCAAGCTCGCGGACTCAAGTGTATCGCGCTCTCAGAGAATCTCTTTGCCAACCAGTTGTCATCAAGCTCTTAAAACGAGAATACCCAACCTTCAGCGAACTCGTACAGTTTCGCAACCAATATACGCTTGCTAAAAACCTAGATATTCCAGGCATCATCAAACCCTACAGCTTGGAAACCTATCAAAATGGCTATGCCCTAGTAATGGAGGACTTTGGTGGTATTTCCTTGCGGGAATTTAGCCAAGGACAACCGCTGACTTTAGACCAGTTCTTCCCCATTGCGCTGCAAGTCACAGACACTTTACACCAGCTGCATCAACAGCGCGTCATTCACAAAGATATTAAGCCAGCCAATATTCTGATTCATCCTCAAACCGGAGAAGTTAAGCTCATTGACTTCAGTATTGCCTCGCTGCTCCCACGAGAAACCCAGGAAATTCATTGCATCAACGGGCTTGAGGGAACGCTGTTTTATCTCTCGCCAGAGCAAACCGGACGGATGAACCGAGGCATTGACTACCGCAGCGACTTCTATTCATTAGGCGTGACTTTCTTTGAATTGCTAAGCGGACAACTGCCCTTTGAGTCCTGCGAACCGATGGAGTTAATCCATTGCCATATTGCCAAAAATCCTGACTCTATCTGTAACATCAATTCCCAAATCCCCTTGATGCTGGGAGAGATCGTCTGCAAGTTGATGGCCAAGAATGCTGAAGACCGCTACCAGAGTGCTCTCGGGCTCAAACATGACTTAGTCAAGTGTTTGGAACAGTGGCGAGATAATACGGGCAAACATCATTGGTTTGAGCTAGGACAGCGCGATCTGAGCGATCGCTTTCTCATTAGAGAAAAACTCTACGGACGGGAATCGGAAGTGAAGGCGTTACTAGAGGCATTTGGTCATGTTGCCAATGGTGGCTCCGAACTGATACTGGTAGCAGGTTTCTCTGGCATTGGCAAAACCGCAGTCGTCAATGAAGTACATAAACCAATCGTCCGGTGGAACGGCTACTTCATCAAGGGCAAGTTCGACCAGTTCAACCGCAATATTCCTCTATCTGCTTTTGTGCAAGCCTTTCGCGATTTGATCCGACAGTTGCTCAGTGAAAGCGATACCCAACTACAGCAATGGCAGAACAAGATATTAGACGCCGTTGGCGAGAACGCGCAACTCCTGCTTGAGGTGATTCCCGAACTCGAGCAGATCGTCGGCAAACAGCCCCAAAGCCCCGAACTATCGGCGAGTGCTGCACAGAACCGTTTCTATCTACTGTTCCAAAAGTTCATTCAAGTCTTTACAACAGTAGAGCATCCGTTGACGATCTTTCTTGATGACTTGCAATGGGCGGATTCGGCATCGCTCAATTTGCTTAAGCTGTTGATGGCGACAAGTGATGGTCACGGCGACAAGGAAAGAGGTTATCTGTTCATAATTGGCGCATACCGCGATAACGAGGTATTTGCGGCGCATCCACTCATGTTAACCCTTGATGAAATTGAGAAGGCATCCGCCCGTGTCAATACTCTCACCCTAACAGCCTTAAGTCAAGCAGATGTCAATCATTTGATTGCCGATGCCCTCAGTTGTGCAACACAACAGGCACTGCCCTTGACAGAGTTAGTTTATCAAAAAGCCAAAGGCAATCCCTTTTTCACGACGCAGTTTCTCAAAGCGCTGCATGAGGATGGGCTGATAACCTTTGATTGGGAGGTAGGTTGCTGGCAGTGTGATGTAGCGCAGGTACGAGCGCTTGCGCTCACCGATGATGTGGTGGAATTTATGGCACAACAGCTTCAGAAATTGCCACCCAACACTCAAGAGATATTAAAACTGGCGGCCTGTATTGGCAATCAGTTTGATTTAGAGACATTGGCGATAGTGTCGGAAAAATCGCAGATAGAAACTGCTTCCGACTTGTGGAAAGCATTGCAAGAGGGATTTATCATTCCTATCAATGAGGTTTACAAGTTTTATCAGGAATCAGAATTGACAATTGAGAATTCCCTTCAGACAAGGTCTGCTCCGGAGTTGTGGCTGCTCGCTCCTGAGTCGTGTTGTTACAAATTCTTGCACGATCGCGTCCAGCAAGCAGCTTATTTCCTGATTCCAGACGCACAAAAACAGGTCGCTCACTTAAAAATTGGGCAACTCTTACTTGCTTATACGCCTGTTGCCAAACTTGACGAAAAATTGTTTGAAATTGTCAATCAACTCAATATCGGCAGATCCCTCATTGTCAATTTATCTGAGCAAATAGAACTTGCCCAACTCAATCTTAAAGCCGGACAAAAAGCCAGAGCCGCAACAGCTTATACAGCTGCATTTGAGTATTGTACCACAGGCATTGCCTTGTTAGCTGAGGATATGTGGCAAACGCAGTATGAGTTAACCTTAGCCCTTTACGAAACTGCAACTGAAACCGCTTACCTCAGTGGCAACTTTACGCAGATGACACAATTAGCGGCAGTCATTACAGAGAACTCTAGAAATCTGTTGGATACGGTTAAAGTCTATGAAGTTCAAATTCAAGCGGCTCAAGCCCAACATCAATTTACAGAGGCAGTACAGATAGCTCTCAAGATTGTAGAACGTTTGGGAACGAGTTTTCCAGAGCAGCCGAGTCAATCAGATATTGCACGGGCATTTGAGGCGACTCAATCGCTACTGGCTGGAAGGCAACCGCTACACTTAACAAGTCTGCCGCAGATGACAGACCCTAATAAGTTAGCAGTTGTAAGGATTCTGGCTGCTGTCAGTGCTGCTGCCTTTGTTGCGACTCCAGCGCTGTTACCATTTATTGTCCTCGAACAAGTCAATTTATCCGTTCAATATGGCAATACCTCATTTTCTGCAATTGGTTATGCCTACTATGGAATGATACTTTGTGCAATGGCAGGCGAGATGTACTGTGGATATGAGTGCGCTCAACTCGCACTTTTGTTGCTCGAACATTTCAATGCCAAAGAACTCAAATCCAGAGTCTATGTCGGAATTTACTGTTGCGTGTGGCATTGGAAAGAGCCGCTCAAAAATTCCTTACCGTATCTCCGCGAAGGCTACCAAGTTGGACTCGAAACGGGAGATTTAGAATCTGCTGCCATTTGCGGATTCATTTACATATCATACTGTTGGTTTATGGGCAAAGAATTAAACGATCTCAGCCGTGAGAGCGCTGCTTTTCGAGATCAACTCGCTCACCTCAACCAAGAAGGTCTAACCAGCCATCTGACAGTTTTTCAGCAAGCTATTTTAAATACAATTGGCGATTGCGCTGAACCTTGGCAACTGAATGGAAATGCCTTTAATCGAGATGAAATTGTGCCAGTTCTCCAGCGGTCGGGCGATCTAACTGCACTGTACTATTTCTATGCCAGCCAACTGAGTCTGTGTTATCTGTTTGGCAAGTTCGATCTGGCAGTGGAAGCCGCACTCACCGTCGAAAATTATATAGGTGGTGCTACAGGCTTATTCATCGTTGCGATTTGCTACACCTATGATTCTCTAGCCCATCTGGCAATCTATTCTCAGGTTGGCGAAGCACAACAGCAACACATTCTTCAACGAGTGGCGAAACACCAGGAAAAAATGAAAAAGTGGGCTGACTGTGCTTTGGAAAACTACCTGCACAAATTTTATTTAGTTGAAGCCGAGCTACACCGAGTTTTAGGGCACAAATCAGAAGCTTTAGAATTTTACGATCTTGCAATTGCGCTGGCTCAAAAACACGGCTACATTCAAGAAGAAGCACTGGCTAATGAACTAGCGGCTCAATTTTACCTCAATTGGGGCAAACAGTCCGTTGCTCAGTCATATATCACTCAAGCCTACTATGGCTATGCGCGTTGGGGCGCTAAGGCCAAAGTCGCTGACTTGGAACAACGCTATCCCCAATTCCTCGCTCCCATATTACAGCAAACCTGTTCTCCTCTCTCCACTCACGAAACTATCTTCACATTGGGGAGTGTCACTTCCACCAGTTCTGCTACTTCCACTAGTAGCGGTGTCTCTGGTGCTTTAGATTTAGCGACCATTGTCAAAGCTTCCCAAACTCTTTCTGGGGAAATCGAACTTGAAAAACTGCTCTTTGCATTGCTGCATATCGTTATTGAAAATGCTGGAGCTGATAAGTGCGCGTTCATGCTGTTCGAGTCGGGTAGTTTGCTGATTCAGGCAGTAGCAGAGCTTTCGGTTGCAGTCACATCGCTGCAAAACAAGGGAAGTACTCACATCAATTTTTCTCCAATGTTGCTCAATCCAAAGCCTGTAGACAGCTCTCAAGATGTACCCGTTGGCTTAATTAATACCGTCAAACGCAGCTTAAAACCTTTTGTTATTACTGATGCTAGGGTGTATCCCCAATTAATCAACGACCCCTATGTTCAGCGACAGCAGCCCAAGAGTCTCTTGTGCAGCCCGATTTTGCATCAGGGTAAGTTGCTTGGTGTATTGTATTTAGAAAACAATTTAGCAACTGCAGCATTTACAAGCGCTCGCGTCGAACTGCTGAACTTACTTTGCGCTCAAGTTGCAATCTCTTTAGAAAACGCCCGCCTCTATGCTCGAGAACAGAAAAAATCACTCAATTTGCAACAAGCATTAAACGATTTGCAAAACGCTCAATTACAAATTGTGCAAAGTGAAAAAATGTCAGCACTGGGCAACTTAGTCGCTGGTGTCGCTCACGAAATGAATAATCCCCTCGGTTTTATTGCTGCCAGTCTCAAACAAGCTCAACTCACTGTTGCCGATCTTATCGCACACTTAAAACTCTATCAACAAAGCCTGCCCAATGCGAGCGAGCAAATCAAAGACCATGCCGCAGAAATCGACTTGGATTACAGCTTGGAAGACCTACCCAAGATGCTGGATTCGATGGGTGTGGCGTGCCTTCGCCTGACGAATATCAGTACCAGTCTCCGTACTTTCTCCCGTGCTGACAAAGATTATCCAATACTATTTAATATCCACGAAGGCATAGACAGTACAATACTTATTCTCAAACACCGCCTCAAAGCCAATGAAACACGTCCAGCTATTGAGGTGATAACCAAGTATGACAAATTACCCCAGATCGAGTGTTTCCCCGGTCAGTTAAATCAGGTCTTTATGAATATTATTGCCAATGCTATTGATGCATTAGAAGAGTCTAATAATGGATGCACTTTTGAGGAAATGAAAGCCCATCCGAAACGCATTCAAATTACCACTTCTGTTCAAGATAACCATGTGAATATTGCTATTGCTGATAATGGAAACGGCATGAATGAACAAGTCAAATCCAAAGTTTTTGACCGCTTGTTTACAACGAAAGCTATTGGTAAAGGGACTGGATTGGGCTTGGCGATCGCTCATCAAATTGTCGTCGAAAAACACCACGGTTCGATCTTTGTGAATTCTACAGTTGGTCGGGGAACTGAATTTGTCATTACCTTACCGATTCTCGCTGAGACTCAGTAAACTCTATTCCCGGATTTCTCACCAAGCTTGAAGAAATAGGGGTCAAAAACTGCCAAAATCTATATTGCACAAAGATTACAGCGGCTTTGTTGTACGATCCCAAATAAAAATCATAGGGTTTTTAGCCGTTGCATGGCGGCTCATATCACGTTCGCCACTTTCCCCCCTTTTTCTGCCTTTCTAGATCTGTTGTTACACTCGGTAACTTTGCCAGTCTTATTAAGATTTATTTCAAGTAAGTTAATTTTTTTAACTTCGTTGGTGAAGCTTGGCATTTCTTGCCGACAGGATGGGCAAAACCAATAGACTCCTTGAGAGCTGACATGGCGCAATAACTGGTCAGTGCAGCAAGGGCAAGTATTCATAATTTTTTTACCTCTAGCGCAGGTCGAGTCATAAATAGTTGATAAAACTGTTAATATTAAAATTTGGTTGGGTATGACTGCAATTAAGTATTGACCCTCAAACTTGATGTATTCGCGGTTTTTAGGACTTGTTGTTTTTACCAGAATACTTTCATGCTAAGTTAACAATGTGAGAATCTTGTGAAGATAAAGTAGCAAAATCATAGATGAATGTACGTGTTAACCCAGTTAAAAATACTTCTTTTGTTAATGTTACTTACGTATGTCTTCGGAATCTATTTATTTAAGATTTATTAAAATATAAAGCATAACAACTCAAAGCCACTGCTTACTCACAATTTCCCCAAAATCTTTTTCTAAACTTAAATCTAATATAGAACTCTTATTTGATTTTTAAATTATATGTATGGTGGGTAATGCCCACTAAAAGTATCATGTGGTTGGCAATGCCCACCATACAATACTGGAAATTTTTTATAAGTCATTTATATTTTCTATAGTCACAATTCTCTTTTCAAGACTGTTCGTATCCAAATTTATTCTCCTAGTTTTCTCTTTTTTTATAAAATATGAATGAATAATTTTAAGTAAAATAGGTGTGTAATGCCCAATAGAACTTTTGTGTGATTAGTATTGTACGCTGACGTGTATTGGAAAAATAAAATTATAGTCCTATGTAGACTAAAAATTTATAACATAAGGAAAAAAGTTGTTATGTATAACGACAATTCCTACAGTATGGATTTTTTGGGTTCGTCTATCAATTATAGAGAAATTATTACTTATTTGCAGAAAAATTTCCAGTTGAAGGAAATTTGCCAAAATATTATCTACCAAAAAATTATTCAAAATACTGCTTTAGAACAAGGCTTAATAGTAACTCCTGAAGAAATTCAATCTGAGATAACCCACTTGCAAAGGGAGCAGCAGCTGGAAACAGATACCGATCTTATTGTATGGCTGGAAGAGCAGGTACTCACAGTAGATGATTGGAAGGCGGGTATTCGCGATCGCTTATTACAACAAAAATTAGCCGCTCTGTTATTCTCCCATAATATAGAAGTTTATTTTATCCAACACCAGCCTGATTTCGATAAAGTTTTGCTTTATCAATTGATAGTGCCTTACGAACAGCTAGCAAACGAGTTGTTCTAT
Source organism: Scytonema hankhaensis NUACC26 (assembly GCF_045865695.1). Taxonomy (NCBI): domain Bacteria; kingdom Bacillati; phylum Cyanobacteriota; class Cyanophyceae; order Nostocales; family Scytonemataceae; genus Scytonema; species Scytonema hankhaensis. The sequence goes on along the minus strand of NZ_BAACAP010000106.1, from coordinate 11,672 downwards.
CAGATTTCCGAGCAAGAAATTACTTTTTACGAAGCAGCACATCTATACGATATTGACGAGAGACGGCGAGAATGCTGTGGTTGTGAAGGTAAAATTTACCGATATAAGTTAAGCTCAGAAATTACCGACGTGGTTTTTAATGCAAGTATAGGGGAATTAATCGGACCAGTAAGCACGGAGAGAGGGAGCCATTTATTAATGGTTGAAGAGTTTATTCCATCTACACTTACCTCTGCTATACGTCAAGAAATATTACAGCAGATGTTTGTACAGTGGATAGAAGGTCAGTTGAATAGTATGCTGCAACGTAACAATTCTCAACAGTTGTAAAATCAATTTTGTGTCAGTGTAGGGAACGCGGAGTGACATCCGTTTGCTCTAGCACGACCGAGAGCAATATTGGCAGATTTGTATAAAGACTGCAAATCATCACCATCTTCAAAGTATTGGGCTACACCTGCACTGGCGGTTACTTGAAACTCGATCTTGTTGCTAACAGTAAACTTATAATTGTGTATTGTTTCTAGAATTTGAACAACTCGTTGGAGTCCCTGGCTTCGAGTCATACCGTACATACCAACTACAAATTCCTCTCCACCCCAACGAGACACAACATCTTCTCCACGAAATGATTGCTGTAGAAGTTGTCCGAGTTGACGCAACACTGTATCACCAGCCGCATGACCAAAATCGCTATTAATTTGCTTGAAATTATCTAATTCTAGAATAGCTAAACACATGGGTTGATTGTGTCTCAAACTCAAGCGCAGTAGTTTGTTTAAGTCTTGCGTGGCTCGATGACGGTTATACACTCTAGTCAGTGGATCAATTTCTGCCAAACTCCGTTGCAGTTTAGTTCGTTCCAACCGATGAAGAATACGAGTGACTACTTCTGGACCGACAATTGGGTTGCTGACAAAATCATCAGCACCTACAGCAAAAATTTGATGAATAGTTGTGGCATCTATATTATTGGCAAGAAATAAAATTGGCAATCCACCCCAACGTGCATCGTTTCGTACCACCTGACACAGTTCAATTCCATTTAAGTTGGGCATATCGAGGTTTAAAATCAGCAAATCTGGTGTAGATGCTTCAAGGGTGTCCCAAAATTGTTGGGGATCGTTCTCCACTATTGCTTTTAGTCCCCAAGGCTCCAATAAAGCTTGTAAAGTGGCTGGGGTTTGAGGATTATTGTCTGCAACCATTACCACTGCTTCTGACCCAATGTTAGTTGGTTGCAAGATGTGCGCGATCGCTTGTATCACTTCATTTGCAGCCATCGGCTTTTGTAAAAAAGTGCGTCCCCCCAATCGAGCCACTTCTAAACGAGTGTTCAAGTTGCTATGGGTTGTAAAGACCACAATAGGTACTGGTGGCGTTTGTAACAAAAGTTCTGCTAGCAGAGCAAAACTCTCTTCTGTTGTATTTCCGACGATGGGATCGAGTAAAACAGCATCGGGACGGACGCCATCAATTTTCTCTCTCACCTCAGATAAAGTTGTCGCAACTTCTACAACGATTCCTTGAGCTTCAGATCTGATTGCTAGTTCGCGTGCGAGTTGGCAATCGCTATCAACTATTAATAATTTAGGGCGTCCGTCTTTGGAGTTTGCCAACTTTGACACCAATCCTTGAGAGGATTCAATTTCTTTACGCAAAGCCATCACCAACTGATATAAGTATTTGGCTTCTTGAGTTGACGGTTGACTAATTTGCAGGTGATGTTTGATTGTACGAGCTAACTGTGCGCCTTTGTTCAAACCATAATGACACAATGAAGCTACTAGTGTCTGAGCTTCTCGTTCGGCAAAAGTTCGTAGTTCCTGACTCTGGGTCTGTTGCAAGTAAGCTTTAGCCGCTTGTTCGAGCACAGTTATGTGCTGGTTTATTCTTTCTTTCAATCGATGCTGCACTTCAGCCAAAACCGATAATGTTTGCTGTTGCTGTTTATTTTCTTTCTTAAGAGAGATGTTAGTGTTTGGTTTTGTTGATAAAGATTTGAGACGGTATCCAATACCATAAACAGTTTCAATCAAATCCGTGGGTGCGCCTACAGCTTTCAGTTTTTGGCGCAATCCTTTGATTTGAGTTCTGACTGCTTCTTCTGTCGGTGTGTTTTCAAATGACCAAATATGTTCGAGAATTGCATTACAACTAAACACCCTCTTGGGAGATCGCATCAGCAACTCTAAAAGAGCATACTCTTTTGGTGTTAGCTGTATGGGTTTTGCTTCGTAGCACACTTCAAGATTGCTAGGATCGAGGCGCAGTTTTCCCCACTCTAATATAGGTGATGGCGTGGAACTACTTCGACGCAATAAAGCACGAATACGAGCGATGAGTTCTTTAGAGTCAAAAGGTTTTACTACATAATCATCTGCTCCTGCATCTAGCCCCATGGCTTTATCATGACCGCTATCTCGACCTGTTAACAAAAGGATGGGAACTGTCAAACCGCGCGATCGCAACTGACGACACAGACTAATCCCATCAAGTCCCGGTAACATTATATCAAGCAGTATCAAATCGTAGTTAAAAGCTTGCACTAAGTCCCAAGCCGCTTGACCATTTGTTGCCACTTCCACTGCATAACTTTGATAATGGAGGAGTGCAGTGAGTGACTTCACGATTGATTCATTATCCTCTACAATGAGAATCCTCATGATTACTCATCCCTCTAAACTTCTGTAGTTATCTGCATTACTCCTTGGACGCTCTAAAATTACCGATTCTTGTAGGGTTAGCATTGCTCACCCTACCCTCGTAGGTAATCTTCTAGTGGAAAGGAAGTAAGAGGTTGTTACAATTTTTTTGGCTATGCACAGGCAGTCACAATTGCGATTTAAGCCGAGCTGTAAACAAAGTAAGATGGCAAAAAAATTTTTTAAATTCAGGTTTTTTACTGAATTTACATCACTTCATAGACCAAACTCTTACACACTTTGACCGCGTTTTTTATACAGTAAACCATAACCCCTAGACTGCAGTTTAATATAGAAGCCTCCTAACTGCAACTTTAATTTAAATTTTCACCGTGAAGATTTGATGAATACAGAAATATTAGCGAGTCTCGATCGCCGTAAATATAATTATCTTTTATATGTTTTTTTTATACTTTAATCTGATTAGTACTCTTGCAGTAATAGCAAGTTACTTAACTGTTATCAATTGGCTTTTTCCAACTTAACTGTATATTTCCTATACGCAGTAAAATTACTTAAATTTTGGTATTATGGTATCATAATTGTTCTATCTTAGGAGGAATACTCCAGAAGTATGTTAATTTCATAAAGATAAAATTAAAATATGTTAAGTACAAATTCCTAACTTCTTAAAGAGGTCAGGAATCTTGCTATATGCAACTTATAAACGATTCGCGAGTACCAATTTTGTATCCGTACTAACTGACTTAATATTTTCTTAATATTTTCCTCACAAGTGTCCCAAGTTTTACCTTTATTTTGGAAACTATAAAGATTTTAGTTTCTACATCATCAAGAATATTGCAAGCAGTAGTTGCCCTGGAGGTAATCCATATCGGGCATCAAATTTTACATTTTGGAAACCAAGACCTTCAGACTAAAAGTGTAGAACTAATACTTCAAGTTTAAAAAAATCATCCACTTTAGCCGTGTAACAATTGACAAATTTTGTCTCTTCAACACATCTCAAACACATTTATTTATGAATTTTCAATGGTTGGGTCAAAAATCAATTAATGCTTTAGCGAGCAGCTTGCTCAATCTAAGAAATCGTCATCTACTGATTTGCGATCTTGTTATTTTCTCGATCGCTCCAATACTTGCCTTAATCTTACGTTTAGATGGTAATCTTGCTTTAAAACCATATGTTTCAAATTTAGTATCAGTCACAATCCTATTTTTAATAGTCAAACTAACTGTATTTTGGAACTGTGGTTTTTACAGACGTTACTGGCGCTATGCGAGCGTTGAAGAACTCTCGTTTCTAGCCATGTTAATGTCAGCAGCAGTAGTCATCCAAACTTTATTTTTTTACATTTTTTACTCTAGATTTCATCATACTGTTGACAATTTGCCACATTCACTACCATTCATTGACGGGTTGCTTTCATGTCTTTTTGTAGGGGCATTGCGTTTTAGCGTGAGGGTTTTGGAAAGTGTTAACCCACATACATTTAACCCAGAAAAACGGGTGTTGGTTATTGGTGCGGGTAGTGCTGGAGTTTCTTTAGTTCAAGAAATGCAAAGAAATCCTCAACTAGGTTTTCATCCTGTAGCGTTTATTGATGATAACCCTCGAAAATTCAATGCCCGAATTCGCGGTGTTCCTGTGGTAGGCGATCGCTACCAGATTGCTGATGTAGTAAAATCTTTCAACATTCATAAAGTTATCATAGCCATGCCTACAGTTTCAGGACAAGTCATTCGAGAAATTGTAGACATTTGCAAAGCGACTGGAATACAACCGAGTACTCTACCTGGGATACACGAAATTCTCAACGGGCGCGTGCGAGTCGATAGCATTCGAGATGTGCGAATTGAGGATTTACTCAGACGCGAACCCATAGAGACGGACATTGTAGAAGTCTTACAATTTCTCAAAGATAAGAAAGTCCTGATTACAGGGGCGGGTGGGTCTATTGGAAGTGAATTGTGCCGTCAAATCTTTAGATGCCGTCCTATAGAAATTATACTGATAGGACACGGAGAAAATTCTGTCTTCAATATTCAGCAAGAACTCGAACAATATGTTCAAGGCTTGAAAAAAAACGGTGTCTCTCAAATAGAAATTCCTTGTATTTCTACCTTTATTGCCGATATCCGCTTTCGCGACAGACTGAAATATGCTTTTGAGCGATTCCGCCCTCATGCAATTTTTCATGCAGCTGCACACAAACACGTTCCTCTCATGGAATTAAATTCACCAGAAGCAATTACTAATAACGTGCTTGGAACAAAAAATCTGTTGGCTCTTGCATTGCAGTACGATGTGAAACACTTTGTGATGATTTCCACCGATAAAGCAGTCAATCCAACCAATATTATGGGAGCAAGTAAGCGAGTTGCTGAAATGTTAGTTTTACAAGCTGCTAGAGAAAGCGGCAAACCTTTTGTTGCGGTGCGTTTTGGTAATGTTTTAGGTAGTCGTGGAAGTGTTGTACCAACTTTTAAAAAGCAAATTGCGGCGGGTGGTCCAGTCACAGTGACTCATCCTGATATCTGTCGTTACTTTATGACTATCCCAGAAGCTGTTCAACTCGTTCTACAAGCCGCAGTTCTTGGTCGTGGAGGTGAGGTGTTAATGCTGAATATGGGCGAACCTGTGAAAATTGTGGACTTAGCAAAAGAATTGATTCGTCTTTCTGGATATGAGGTTAATAAGGATATCGATATCGTGTTTACAGGTTTGCGTCCGGGAGAAAAGTTATTTGAGGAGTTGTTTGTTCCTGGAGAGGAGTATGAGAATACCGAACACGAGAATTTATTTGTTGTGAAAAATGCTAGTCGCATTATTTCTAAGAACTTAAACAACCGAATCAATGCTTTGTGTCAAGCAGCTTATAAAAATGATGGTGATACTATCAAATTATTGCTTGAAGAACTTGTGCCTGGATATAACTCGACTTCTCTTAGAAGTTATACACCTTTAGGTAGTTCTAAGAAGTGGAGTGTTACGGTTCAAGAAAATTTTCAAGGCTTAAGAAGTTTAAAACCTCTGTAGGGTGGGCATTGCCCACCACCATTCGATGATGGTAGGCTGGTCATTTGTCATTAGTCATTCGTCATTTGTAAGAGTTTGAGAGTGTTTACATTCGACGATAATAAGGAAAGAGAAAATGCAGATACAAAGGAAGGAATTATGAGTCTTGATTTGGGGTTGAATAAGATATTTCAAAAATTTGATACTCTCTCTGTGGGAAATGGGAAAAATATTGCTTTTTTTAAGAATTTAGCTCGGTCTTTTCTTAGAAGAAGATGTGAGTGGTGTATTGGAATTTATGTATGTCAATCTCTGTTTAATTTTGATTCGCCTGATGGCATTAATAATCCTGTTTTGACTGCAAAGGATATTACAGATGTACCAGCTTTGTTTGTTGCTGACCCATTTATGGTTTGCGATCGCAACAAGTGGTATATGTTTTTTGAAGTGTTAAATGGTCGAGATAATAAGGGGGATATAGGTTTAGCAACGAGCGATGATGGGTTAAAGTGGCATTATCAGCAAATTGTTCTTGATGAAGCTTTTCATTTATCTTATCCCTATGTCTTTAAAGGCGATGATGGCTACTATATGATTCCGGAAACTTATGAAGCGAATTCTGTTCGTTTGTATAAGGCGGTAAATTTTCCAAATCAATGGTCTTTTGTAAAAACTTTACTAGAGGGTTCTGATTATGTAGATTCTTCTATTTTTTATTGCAACGAGATGTGGTGGATGTTTACCACTTCGTTCAAGGGAAATATTTTGCGTCTTTATTATGCTACTGACTTAATAGGAAATTGGATTGAACATCCTAAGAGTCCCGTTATTCAGGAAAATCTTAATATAGCTAGACCGGGAGGTAGAGTTGTTGTAAATGATGGCAAAATTTTTCGATACACCCAAGATGTTGAAGATTTTTATGGCAATCAAGTTCGAGTTTTTGAAATTACCGAACTGACACATACAACTTATCAGGAAGTTGCAGTCACTAATAATCCCATCATTAAAGCTAGCGGTCGTGGTTGGAATAAAATTGGAATGCACAATATAGATCCCCATCAAACAGAAAACGGTCAGTGGTTAGCTTGCGTGGATGGATATCGTATAGTTTTTGTTTTTGGATTTGGCGAGCGTTATAACTTTATTTGGAGATATTAGGTAGGAGAAAAATGGCTCTTCTAAGAAAAGAGACAATCTCAATAGCTGAAGTTTGGTTTGATGAAGAACTTCAAGACACGAGTTTTGTGGATTTAGTTTACTATCTTCAAAGAACACATCCTATTGAAAAATTTGAATCGCAAGAATTTTATACGCTTTTAATCGATTTAACAAAAAGTGAGGATGAATTGTGGAAAAAGATTGCTCGCAATAATAGATATAAGATTAGACAAGCAGAACAAAAAGATAAAGTTATTTATCAGTTTTGGAATTGCGATCGCGTGGATGCTAAACTGGTAAATGAATTTTCAGATACCTATGACAGTTTTGCTTTAGAAAAAGGTCTGAGCAAAATCAAAAGAAGTCGCCTAATGCAATATGCAGAGGCTAAAGTTTTAAATATTTCCACAGTCCAATTGCCTGAAGACAGCCCATTAGTTTGGCACATTTATTATCGGGGAGAAAACCGAGTTCGTCTTTTACATTCAGTATCAATAAAGAAAACTGGTGAAATGTCTCCAATTATCGGACGTGCAAATCGTTATCTTCACTGGCAAGACATTTTGAAATTTAAAAATTTAGGAATTACAACTTACGATTTAGGAGGATGGTATGCAGGCAATACAGACCAAGAAAGACTAAATATAAATAAATTCAAAGAAGAATTTGGTGGAGATCTCGTAAAGAATTTCAACCAGAGTTATGCCACCACGATAAAAGGCAGGTTATATTTACTCGCACGAAAGATGAGGGGGTTATAAGTTAGAAAATGCAACACCACAAGCCACTCACACTAAGTCGAAATTTCTCTTGGACTTTTGCAGGTAATCTTGTCTATGCAGGTTGTCAATGGTGCATTTTAGTAGCATTGGCAAAACTTGGTACGCCAGAAATGGTAGGACAATTTACCCTGGGGCTAGCGGTGACTGCACCAATCTTACTATTTGCAAATCTACAGTTGCGGGCTGTTCAAGTGACAGATGCTAAACATCAGTATCTTTTCAGCGACTACCTGGGGCTAAGGTTGGTAACGACAGCTTTGGCACTTGTGGTAGTGGTGTTAGTTACTTTAATTGCCGGATATCGTTGGGAAACATCTATTATTATCTTGGTCATTGGCTTGGCTAAGGGATTGGAATCTTTTAGCGATGCGATCTACGGGCTTGTTCAGCAACACGAACGAATGGATTATATTGCTATCTCTTTGATGCTGAGAGGTTCGCTGTCACTGATATTATTAAGTGCTGGTGTATACCTGGGCGGGAGTGTGATGTGGGGAGCGTTAGGTTTGGCTGTTGGGTGGGCTGTTGTTTTGGTTTTTTACGATATCCGCAATGCTGTCTTGATTCTGAATAATTCCATCGCCTTGCAACCGCGTTGGAGGTTAAAAACATTGTTGCAGTTAATCTGGCTTGCCTTACCACTCGGTTTTGTGATGATGCTGATTTCTCTAAACACAAACATTCCTCGTTACATTATTGAGCAATATTTGGGTGAACGGGAATTAGGCGTGTTTGCTGCTATGGCTTATCTGACTGTGGTGGGAGGGATGGTGGTAAATGCACTTGGCGAATCAGCTAGCGCACGATTGGCAAAGTACTATGCAGACGATAATAGTGCAGCTTTTTGGAAACTCCTTCTTAAGTTAGTTGCGATCGGTTTTCTACTTGGTATGTCTGGTGTTTTAGTGGCTGTTGTTATGGGTCGGGAAATTTTAACACTCCTCTACCAGCCTGAGTACGCTTTGCAAGCAAATGTCTTTGTTTGGTTGATGGTTGCTGCAGGTATAGGATATGTCGGTTCTTTTTTGGGAAGTGGAGTGACTGCAACTAGACAATTTGACCAATTTCCTATTCCTTTTTTGATTGCGACGATAATGACTGCAGGATTTTCATGGTTGCTTATACCGAGATACTTTCTTGTCGGGGCGGCTTGGGCTGCTTGTGCATCTGCCTTCTTTAGCTGTGCTATGACAATTTTTATTCTTTTTTCTATTGAACGAAAGAAACAAAAACGGACTTTGTGAAGGTTGTTATGGGGGTGGGTATGAAACCGCAGATGAACGCTGATGCACGCGGACAGTCACTGGTCACTGGTGAGTCCAGCGCTACAGGCGGGTTTCCCGCCGTAGGCGACTGGCGAACCCGTAAGGGTCACTGGTCACTGGTCACTGACTGCTCACTAGTCACTGAAAAAGTCCGCATCCTTCATGTCTTGGGAAGCATGAATAGGGGTGGTATTGAAACTTGGTTGATGGAGATCTTAAGGCATATCGATCGCGATCGCTACAAGATGGATTTTTTGGTTCACACAACGCAACCTGCTGCTTATGATGAGGAGATTCGTGGTTTTGGTAGTCGGATTCTTCCTTGTCTTTATCCGTCTCGCCCTTGGTCTTATGCTTTGAACTTTCAACGTATTATGCGTGAGTTTGGACCTTATGATATTGTTCACAGTCACGTCCATCACTTTAGCGGTTACGTTCTTTGGCTTGCAAAGTATGCTGGCGTACCGATTCGGATTGCCCACACTCATACAGACACTGTTTCTAGCGAACAGAGAGAAGGGTTTTATCGACGTATGTATTTCCATTTAATGAAGTCTTTGATTAACCGCTTTGCAACAGTTGGTTTGGCGAGTAATTATCGAGCATTAGCAGCATTGTTTGGTTCGGATTGCGATTACGATTTGCGTTGGCGAGTGGTTAATTATGGATTTGACTTGACTCCATTTCAAGAGCGGATCGATCCAAACCTAGTGCGTGCTGAGTTGGGTATACCAGCTGATGCTTTTGTTATCGGTCATGTTGGTCGTTTTGTAGAAGTGAAAAATCATACATTTATATTGGATATTGCGGCGGAAGTTATTCAACGAGAACCAAAAATGTACCTCTTGCTTGTGGGTGATGGACTGTTGCGCCCAGATATAGAGCAAAAAGCCGTGCAATTGGGTTTAAGCGATCGTGTTATTTTTACAGGTGTTAGGTCTGATATACCAAGACTCATGCGTGGTGCTATGGATGTTTTTCTCTTCCCATCCTTATATGAAGGATTGGGAAATGTCCGGCTTGAAGCACAGGCTGCAGGTCTTCCCAGTGTTATTTCCGATGTTGTACCAGAACAAGGAGATGTTATTCGACCTTTAGTCAAAAGAGTTTCTCTCTCCTTACCTGCTTGTTTATGGGCTGAGACACTTTTACAACACAGAGATGCAGCGTCCATAATTAGCCCATCAGATGCTTGGGTGCAGATGGCAAATAGTCAGTTTAATGTTGAAACAGCACTGAAGCAAATGAAAAATATTTATTTGAGTCAGTTTCAAAAGCTGAACGAGGTAGTGATATGAATGAACAACACCTCAAAACTCAAACTCTAAACGATAGCGTTCTTTTTTCTATTTTTATTTGTCTTCTCACATTAATCTTTTTCTTTCAAACTTCAGAGCAATTCTTACACTGGTTTGTGATTCCGGTAACGTTATGTGGAATTTTAATTTGTATTGATGCCATTGAATGGTTCCGAGGTCGGTTAGATATTTTTTCTCCTATCGGTATTCTAGGTTTACTCGGTTTTCATTTCTTCTTCTTAGCACCCATACTCCATGTGAGTTGGGATAAATGGCTGGATGGCATTATTCCTCCTAACGATTGGCGACCTTGGTTGGGTGGAATGGCAATTCTCAATTTTTTAGGTTTATTAATGTATCGCTTTTCTAGGGAGATTTGTTTAAAGCCTGTCAAGCGGCAGAGAACACAAACAGTTTGGATAATAAACAAGCAACATTTTGCTTTTGTTCTGAGTTTTGCTCTAACTATTTGTGGTATCTTGCAGTTACTCGTTTACAAACAATATGGAGGACTTGTAGGATATATTAATGCCTTTGCCGACCAAGAAAGTCAAGCTGGGGTAGGTCAGGGCTGGTTGCTGATGATTTGTGAAAGTTTTCCAATTATAGCAATGATGGGGTTTACCATCTATGCTCACAATAAGAAACATTTGCAAAATTGGCGCGTACTCATCATCGTTTTAATTATATTTTTTGGATTAAAATTACTTTTTGGTGGGTTACGAGGGAGTCGGAGCAATACAGTCTGGGCGCTACTGTGGGCTGTAGGTATGATTCATTTATGGATTCAACCTATTAATAAAAAGCAAATTGGTATTGTCCTTGTCTTTGTATTATTCTTCATGTTCTTTTATGGTTTTTTAAAATCTGGAGGACTTGAAGGGCTTCAAATTGCTTTTCAAGGACAACAAGCACGACAAGAGTATATAGAAGATAAAGGTCGAACTTGGGATAATCTCATATTAGGAGATTTAGGCAGAAGCGATTTACACGCTTTCATGCTCTACAGAATTATGCGCCACGATAGTGACTATCAATTAGCGTGGGGAAGAACATATTTCGCGGCATTCAGCATCCTTATACCTAAACCTCTATGGCCTTTACCAGAAAAGCCTTTTGATAAGTCAAAGGAAGGAACAGATTTACAGCATGGAATAAGTTCTTTTGTTCCTAAAGACTTTGTATCTTCTAAAGTTTACGGGTTAGCTGGAGAAACTATGTTAAACTTCGGTCCTTTTGCTATTCCATTTGCTTTTATATTGTTTGGAATGGTTGTTGGAACTATCGAGCATTGGTTTCTAACCTTGTCGTCTTTAGATACTCGTTTACTCATGTTACCAATGCTTGCTAATTTTAGTTTTGTCATTCTTATTGGCGACTTAGATAATATCATCTTTTTTTTAGTAACAGTAGGTGCTATTCCTTTTTCAGTAATGCTTTTAAGCTCTAAAAAAATTATGAATTATGAATTATGAATTATG
>NZ_BAACAP010000105.1:0-21361 GCF_045865695.1 Scytonema hankhaensis NUACC26 | reverse complement strand
GAGTTCATCCGTGCGCTGTTCCATGACACAAATGGTATTCCGTAGTTGCAGATGAACTCGAATGCGTGCTAAGGCTTATTGCTCGTTAATGCATGACTCAGGAGAAAAGCAGAACTTTCAGCTACCCCTAATTTACACTTTTCTTACAAAATGCCCAAACATTTGTGAGAAGAATTTAAAAACAAAAGCAACAACTTCAGCCTTTCTACTGAATTTTTCATTTCCGGACACTTGTCAGTAAAATTTCGCTGGTTTTTATCCATTGAGCTATTTAATAATAGAAAGAAGAATTGAATCGGCTCAAAGTATTTGATGAGTCGGTTAACCGTAACCGCGCTGAAATACTCATTGTTTGGATTCAATGGCTAGAGCGTCTGTTCATTATTCAAGATTGGGCAGAAAAAACTCAGTTTCTGTCCCTGCAAAGACCGAATTTTCGTTCCCATTACTTAAAGAAACTGGGTGGCATGAGATGACTGTACAAACGCTCTAGAAATTGGGAACTAAGAAACCAGATAGACCCCAAAGCTATCTGGTGTAGATTTGTGTGCCGTTCAAGACAAAAATGCTGAAATTTTAGGATGAAAAGAGAAATAAATCCAATGAGCCAAACTTTAGTTAATCAAGAATCTATGATTAGCGTTGCTATCAAAGAGAATAATCCCGCTACTCTCACAGAAGATTTGCTTAAATATATTGGTGCTGTTCCAAAAGAATGGCAGTCGGCGCGTCCTCCTATTTGCAGCAATAGTGTTTCTCAAGTCATGTTCACATCAGGCGTTGGTGTTGTGTCTGAGCCAAATCGCGTCATTTTCATAGAAACTATTGCAGGAAAAGCAGCAGCAGAAATTTCTTGCCCGAGCGTTGCTAAAAAATATGTAGAAACCCTGTCCAATGTTGAATATCAGGCGGTCAGCATTAATCATCGCGGTTACGTTGCTTTCGAACGAGAACAAGATGCGGCGAGCAAGTACATGGCACAGACTTTGCTGTCACCCGGTACTTGGCAAGAAGTTGGTAACGCGCCGATGCGAGCGACGCTTAATTTAGCTTACTCCCTAGATCGCTGTCCGTTATATCTAAGTATCACTGAAGCAGCGCTGCGTTTTCCAGACGAAACAACGACCCCAATTGTGATGTTCAGCAGTAGTTTTAGGTATGAAATTGCTGGCGGAACTGCACCAGAACGCCTCAGCCATCTCCATCAAGCCATTGATAATTGGCAAACCGATTTGTCAACTTACCAAGATATTATCAACACAAAGTTTCTTGCTAGAGAATCTGAAAATTTGGCTGTGGTTCCAAGCTTATTTGCGATGAGTGCTAGTGTTTGAACCTGACAATATACAGACCTTATTACCTCAACTGCATCTGGCTTGTCATGTAGTTTCATCAAACGCTCAATAATAAACAATTCTCTCAGAATTACTAAATCTAGAAAGGAGACTGGTGGTTGTAGCGCTGACTTCTTCTATATTTTCCGTGCTGCAACCATTTTGATGATATCTTCTCCTTTCTTATCTCTCTGTCAAAATCATTAGTAAAAATATTTGGTGATTATTTATGAGTACGTCTGATAACGCCCTGATTGATGGTCTTGGTGGACTAGCAGGTTTTGGTGAAGATATTTTGGATAGAAACGATGATGGTTACACCGAATTTATTGACATAACGTCAGTTTTTGAATCCGGCTTAAACTTTTTTGGTACAGTTTCTAACGGTTTTTCTATTAATAACAACGGCCATATTACTTTTAATAACCCTAGAGACACCTACACACCTTTTGCGCTCGCGGGCAATACAAGCATACCAATTATTGCTCCCTTTGTTTACGGACATTGATACTAGAGCCGGTGCTGTAACTCCTTCTAACGTATTGAAACTTCTTAGATTTACTACCTCGTACAAATGATAAACAACCCATTTGATGCCAATTTTTATCGTGCTGCCAATACCGATCTCGCGGCGGCTGGATTTACAACAGACGACCAACTTTTTTCACATTTCCAAGCTTATGGCTTGAATGAAGGCAGAGCCTTCTCACCACTATTAGACCTCAGCTTCTATCGTTCTGCTAATAGCGATCTAGCTAGTTTTAACAACCGGGATTTATTTAACCATCTGCAAAATTACGGTGTGGCAGAAGGACGAAGCTTTTCCCCATTTGTAGATCTTTCTTTTTACCGGGGTACTCATGACGATTTAACTGGGTTAAGCAACGAACAACTCTTTGACCATTTGAAGTCCTTTGGTGTAGCCCAAGGAAGAAGATTTTCGCCGTTAGTCGATCTGAATTTTTATCGAGCTTCCAATGGTGACTTGACAAACTATAACAATAAGCAACTCTTTGAGCATTTGAAGTCCTTTGGTGTAGGGGAAGGAAGAAGATTTTCACAATTTTTTGATACAGACTTTTATTTGACCAAGAATTCTGACCTCCGCACAACCTTCAGTAGCACTCCCAAAAACGATCGCCTTGAAGCCCTAGAGCATCTTGTCAAACACGGTTTAAATGAAGGTTGGCGTCAGTTTTCTCAGTTCTTTGATATCAATTACTACCGTGAAAAGAATTCTGACTTGGTAAGTGCAGGCTTCAGTGGTAGACGGTTATTAGAACATTTTGAACTGTTCGGTTTGGCGGAAGGGCGCTCCTTTTCTGCTACCTTTGATGTCAATTACTACCGTAATACTTATGGCGATCTCAGAGATACAAATCTTTCAAATTGGCAATTGTACAACCACTTCCAAACTCATGGTTTAAGTGAGGGACGCGCATCTTCACAATCTTTCGATGTGAAATTCTATCTGGATTCCAATGCTGACTTGAAAGCAAGTGGTTACAATTATGGTCAAGCATACAACCACTTTTTACTCTACGGTCAACTTGAGGGACGCCCTGGTGTACCCAACCTCTCACAAAAGTGGATTCGACAAACGGGTACTTCAGGTGATGACTCCTCCTATAGTGTTGCTGTTGATGGCACTGGCAATGTCTATATGACGGGTTATACTGACGGGTCGTTGGGGGGGACTCTTGCCGGGAGTCAGGATATTTGGGTAACAAAATACAACAGCGATGGCGCAATACAGTGGAAGAGACAACTAGACACTGCTGGCAAAGAATTCTCCAACAGTGTTGCTGATAGTGTTGGCAATGTTTACATTACAGGTTTCACCTCTGGTGCTTTGGAGGGAAGTAATGCCGGAGGTATTGATGCGTGGGTAGGCAAGTATAACAGCGATGGCACGAAGCAGTGGAAAAAACAACTGGGTACTGCAGGCGATGACTTCTCCAACAGTGTCACTGTTGATAGTGCCGGTTATGTTTACATTACGGGACATACTGACAATTCTTTGGGGGGAACAAATGCAGGAGATATTGATGCCTGGGTAGCCAAGTACGACAGTGGTGGAACAATTCAGTGGAAAAAACAACTGGGTACTTCTAAATTGGATGTTTCCAATGGTATTGCAATTGATAATGCTAGCAATGTCTATGTTACAGGTTTCACCTCTGGCGCTTTAGGGGGAATGAATGCCGGAAGTGTTGATGCTTGGGTAACCAAGTATGACGGCAGTGGAACATGGCAATGGACGAAACAACTAGGTACAGAGGGTGAAGATTATTCCAATAGCATCACTGTTGATACTGCTCTTAATGTTTACATTGTAGGAGATACCTCTGGTTCTGTGGGGAAAATCAATGCGTCCGGTCAGGACGCTTGGATAGCGAAATACGGTTCTAATGGCGAACTCCAATGGAAAAAACAACTGGGGAGCGCTGGTGATGACTTTGCTTATGGTGTCGTCACTGACAGTGCTGGTTATGTTTACATTACCGGAGATACCGATGATGCTTTAGGGGGAACCAATGCGGGAGGTATTGATGCTTGGGTGGCTAAATATGACAGCAATGGCAACCCACTATTTATCAGGCAGTTTGGTACAGAGGGTGATGACTTTTCTAATGGAATCGCCGTTGCCAGTGGTGGTCATGTTTACATTACTGGAGATACCGACGGTGCTTTAAGCGGAACAAATGCTGGAAGTATTGATGCTTGGATAGCTAAGTACCGTTAATTGGTTCAATATGGGGGTAAGTGTTACTAAAGACTAGATAGTTCAGTTTACCGAATCAAAGCAATATATGCATTTTGGCGATCGCTCTATTAGCTACTAATCTTCGCCGATTTAGTTTCAAACTAGGCAAAGTATAACAGCAGTTGTCCGAAAGAATAAGGGTTTTAACTGCTTTGATTTCCCGCAAGATTTGACAAGGTTTGCCTTGATGACACTAGCCCTATCAAGGAAGTAGTTAAATCGGCGAAGTTAGCTAACCGCATTTGAGACTGCCTAAAAAACATTAATAAAAGATTTTTAAATTCAGGAGCATTCTTATGAGTAATAACAATCCCATTAACCTACCCTTTAGTTTGATTGATGGAGATGCTTTTCCGTGGGAAATCACAGCAGACGGGGAATTGGAATACGGTCGTATAGCAACCAACTCAGATACAGGCGAGCAATATTTTCAATCTTATGGAAACTTGAGTAATGATTATTACGGTTATCATAGCGCCGATGCTTATACGGAAGATAATGGTCGTGAAGTCGTCATAGCTCCTAGATATATTGGCAGTGGATACGGTGGCGATTTGCCAATTTCAGTATCCCGAAAAATCTACGTTTCAGAAAACTCTGGCTTTGTTCGCGTTTTAGATATTGTCAAAAATACATATTCAGAACCTTGGCAATATGACCATAGGGTTTACAATAACCCATCCTACGAGTATTCGTTAGATAATACTAAAACCTCCAGTGGAGATAGCCTCTTAAGCTTGGATGATAACTGGTTGGTTTTAGATGGTATGAGTGATAACAATACCATCGACATGGTTCGAGTCATAGCCGGAACGGGTGGTTATCGTCCTTATCAGGTTTCAAATGGGAATTCTTCTAATGTTACATACAGGCTAAATTTGGCTCCAGGCGAAACTCAGATTGTCATGCACTTTATTGCCCGCACTTCCGATGTCGCGACTGCCTTAGCAAAAGGAGACCAGCTCGCGCTTTTGGGTATGAATGCTTTAGCGGGAATGACAGAGGAAGAAAAGAGCCAGGTTATCAACTTTAACACTGGTGTTAATAATAAACTACCACCTGATTTGATAGTTGAGTCGGCTCAAATACTTCCAGGTGAAGTTCCCATTTCGGATGGAAAAATTTCAGTGACTTTGAATGTCAAAAACCAAGGAACTGGGGCATTACTAGAAGACAGAAGCTGGGGAACGGTTTATATTTCCGATGATAATAAACTTGATGAAAATGACAGAGCAATAGATTCATGGAGTCAATATTTGGAAAACTCCATGTTGCCTAATACCAGCTATGAAATAACTGAACAAATTGATTTATGGGATGTCAAACCGGGACATAAATTCTTACTTTTTGAAGTAGATCCATTGTATGGCTACAATTTCTATTCTTATAACAATGAAGAAATTGAATCTAATGAATCTAACAATATATTAGCCATACCTATTGAAGTTAAAGCACCTGATTTAGATATCATAGAAGCCAATATAGAAAATGGACACCCGCCAAGTGAAGTCTCGTGGGGTCAGAAGATATCAGTTTCTTGGACTGTCAAAAACCAAAGTAATACTGTCCCAGCGCCAGCTAATTGGTCCGATCGCATCTATATTTCTAGCGACCCTTATTTTGATGAACAAGACTTGTCCTTTGGTATAGATGTCGAGTACATAGATCGGCATACACCATTGGCTCCCGGTGCTACGTATAAGATTCAAAAAAACATTACTATTCCAGGTGGAAGCGAGAAATACCTTGGGAGTAAGTACCTAGTATTTGTAGCAGATGATTTTGATAATCAAGGGGAAACCGATGAAGGTAACAACGCTTACGTCTACCCAATACCTATAGAGTTTAAAGCCCCAGACCTGACCATTACAACAAACCCAGATGTTCCCCTTCCCTCAACAGCCATTCCGGGACAGCAAATACCTGTTTCTTGGACTGTTACCAACCAAGGAAATGGTGCAGCCCTAGCCGATTACTGGTATGACGGCATCTATTTATCTAGTGACCAGGATTTTCAATCTTGGCTAGATACACCTCTAGGTGGCGAAACAATTATCAACAACACACCCCTAGCTGCTGGTGCTAACTACACCATTAACAACAAATTTATTACTATACCAACTACAGCCAAGGGTCTTCAGTACTTGCTGTTTGTAGCTGACAGATCTGGCAGTTGGAGTTACCCACGGCAACAAGAAACCAACGAGCTTAACAATGTTTACGCTGTACCAATTCAAATAAATACACCAGACTTACTGATTGAATCTGCTAGTATCGCACAAAACAAGAGTACGGCCATTATAGGCGAGCAAATGTCAGTAAGTTGGACTGTGAAAAACCAAGGAAGTTACCGAGCTGAAGCTAACTGGGTAGACCGCATCTATATTTCTAGTGACCAATCGTGGGATGACAGCGATACATATGTATACGGTGTATCTATTGACGAGCAAACACCTCTAGAGGCAAATAATGGTAATTACAGCACTTACAGCATTGAAAACAAAGTTATTACCATACCTACCACGATGACCGGAGAGCGGTATCTGCTATTTATCACAGATGCAACTGGTAACCCAAGAGATCCGATTGGTTATCAAAGTGAGAGTGATGAAACTAACAATACATACGCAGTTCCCATTGAAATCAAAGCACCGGATTTGACGGTAAAAGAGGCTGGAAGACCAAATCCAGGTACAACCACTTGGACAGCTAGTTGGGGTCAGGAAATACCAGTTTTTTGGACTGTCGAAAACATAAGTGATGCTGCCGCTCCAGCTAATTGGTATGACCGCGTATATATTTCAAGTGACGACAAGCTTGGTGGAGACACACTTTTATATAGTGAATTTATTGACGCTCACACACCTCTAGCTGGTCATGCAAGTTACACTATCAACAACAAACTGATTACCATACCTAAGTATGATAGCTACATCAGAGGAAATCAGTACTTACTGTTTGTAACAGACGCAAATCAAGACCAAGGAGAAACGAATGAAGCCAAAGGTCTATTGGAAACCAACAATGTAAAACCAGTACCGATTTTTATAGCTGCACCAGACCTTGTGGTTGAATCGGTAACTGCTGTTCCATCAACCTCTGCCCAATTTGGTCAAACCATTGATGTTACTTACTCTGTCAGCAATGCTGGCGATCCTGGTTCATCAACTGTTGCTTCGAGGTGGACTGACCGCATTTGGCTTAGCAAAGGACCAACGCTTGACAGCCCTAGAATTGAGTTGACACCTGTATCGGTAGAGAGAGATACACCGTTAAATTCTGGTACTTCTTATCCCAAAACAGTTCCCGTACCTTTACCATTAAATCCGCAGTTCTCCAACGGGACTTACTATATTTTGGTGGAGACAGATACTTCATACAATCAAGTGGAATTTAATGAAAACAACAACACCAAATTCAGCCAACCAATTAACCTGACATTACCTCCAATACCTGATTTGCAGGTTACTAGTGTTGTGACTCCGTTTGAGGGACTGTCCGGACAAAAACTGGAAATTGTATGGACAATCTATAACGGAGGGGATAAAGATGCCACTGGAGTATGGCACGATAACGTTTATCTGTCGAAAGACGGAAGTGTCGGAAACGACGATTTTTATGCATCTTTTTCCTTTGAAGGAACAATTCAAGCAGGCAAGCCAATTGAGCGCAGACAGTTCATTGACTTGCCTATCGATCTAGAAGGCGAGCGTTGGGTAGTTGTTAAGACGGATGCTGGTGGCGATGTCTACGAACACGGTCAAGAGAGCAACAATACTCGTATTTCCTCAAATCCTATCGACATTCGCAAGAGCGATTTTCCGAACCTGAAAGTATCCAGCGTTACTGCTCGAACCGATTCAGCTTTCTCCGGTCAGAAAATTACTGTTGATTGGGTAGTAGAAAACACAGGAACTGGCTCAACTAGCGCTCCAATTTGGTATGATGCCGTTTTCCTGTCTTTAAACGGTCAAGAAACGTACCTGGGTCAAACTTCTAACTTTAGCTACTTGGATAAATATGGTAGCGGCATAAACAGCTATAACAATAGTTTAGAGGTTACCTTGCCTAATAATATTGAGGGCAACAACTACTACTTTGTTGTTAAAACTGATTACTACGATAATGTCTACGAATATCAAAACGAGGATGACAATTTTCGGAGCACAGAATCACCCACCAACATTGAACTGACTCCACCGCCTGACTTGCAGTTGACTGTCAACGAACATTCCCCAGTGTTCTCAGGTCAGAGGATGACCCTGAATTGGACTGTTGTCAATAATGGTCCTGGCAAAACCTCTCAGCACAGCTGGTATGACGAAGTTTATATGTCAGCTGACCCCTATCTGGGCAATGGCGATGAGGAGTACTTCCTGGGTTCTCGTTACCACTACGGCGACCTTGATGTTTATGATGCTAACAGTACTAATGGAGCTACTAGCAGCTACACCACTAGTTTGGATGTCACTTTGCCAATAGGAGTGAGTGGAAATTTCTACTTCATTGTTAGAACTGACGCTGGCAATCAGGTTTTGGAATTTGCGGGCGACGCCAATAACATTGTTGCCCAACCTACACCTACTACTGTTAATCTCACACCACCGCCTGACTTGGAAGTCGAGTTGGTAGACGTTCCAACTCAAGCTTTGGCTAGCCATGCCCTGACCATTGATTACCGCGTTACCAACAATGGCTCAACCGCAACTCCTAACTATTCCTGGGTTGATGCTTTCTATCTATCCCAGGATGCTGATTTCAACCCCAACACGGATAGATTGTTGGGTGAAGTTACGCAGTATGGCTATTTAGACGCCGGTATACCCGATGACCGTTCTGTGACCTTCACTCTACCTGATGGGCTGAGTGGTACTTTCCACGTCTTTGTTGTTACTGACCAGTACAATGACGTTTTTGAACTGAATAATGACAATAATGTTAATAATTACAACAATGTTGGTAATAATGTCGGAGTTGTTACAGTTTCATCGCGTCCGGCAGATTTGGTAGTTTCGGCGATCGATGTTCCCACAACTCTTGAGGCTGGCAAAGCGAGCCGTATCAAATGGACTGTTGCTAACACTGGAACTGGTGACACTGCTGTCAGGGCTTGGACTGACAGCATAATTGCGTCTGGTGATACAAATTTAGGCAACGACGATGACGTTGTTTTAGGTTCTTTCTACCACAGCGATACATTAAGTTTGATAGACGGTACTTACCGAAGTGGTTTGTTGAACCCTGGGGATTTCTACGAACGCAACGAACTGGTTACCATTCCCTTCACCTTGTCAGGTCAGTACCATTTGTTTGTTGTGACTGATGCTAACGCTCAGGTCTATGAAGCAAATGCTCTTGGCAATAACTATAAATCCCAATTAATTACTGTCAATCGAGACACTCCCGATTTGCAAGTGACGGGAGTTAATGCAACACCTTCTGTATTAACAACAGACAAGCTCGCTGTTAATTGGACGGTGAAAAACTTCGGAACTGGTCGCACTAATGCCTACTCCTGGTACGACAGCGTTTACCTTTCTACCGACACCCAACTAAACTCTCAACAAGACATTTACTTGGGACAAGTTTTTCATTCTGGTGCCCTAGACCAATTTGGCTCTTATGACGGTTCTGGTACCTTTAACCTGCCAATAGACCTTAAGGGTAATTATCATGTCATTGTCCGCACAGATAACAGTGCCAATAGCGAGTATAATGACCGGGTTTTGGAAGGTTCTTTAGAAAATAACAACGACAAAGCAACCAACAACACCACTGCTATTACCCTGGGTGAAGTTCCTAACTTGGTGGTGGAAAGTGTTGATGCACCCATTGATGCTATTAGCAGTCAGCTATTTAATCTCACTTGGACTGTCCGCAACGATGGTGCTGCTACTGGCTACAAGCGTTGGTACGATGCCATCTACCTTTCTCGCGACCAAAATTTTGACAGCAGTAGCGATATCTACCTCGACTACCGATACCGTGTTGGCGGTTTAGCAGCAGGAGAGACGTACACGCAACAAAACCAACTGTTCAAAATCCCCTCTGGGTTGTCTGGTCCATTCTACGTCTTTGTTGTTGCTGATGGTGGCAATGAGGTATACGAGCGCGGTGGAGAAGGCAACACGGTTGGCAACAATTTGAACTATGACCGGAACTCCGTGCAGGTGAGTTTGCCGAACCCTACTGACTTGAGTGTCGGTACTATCACTGTCCCTGTCAATGCCGTTCCTGGGCTTGATGCCACCATCAGTTACACGATTAACAACTTGGGACCCAATGCGGCTCAAGGTATTTGGTATGACTCAATCTACCTTTCTGCTGATGAGAAGTGGGATATAAATGATACTTTCTTTGGACGCAGCCAAGCACCAGTAAGCTACGTAGCTGCTCCTGGCAATGAGTACAGCTATTACGACAATAGTATAACGGCTCCCTTACCTGGTGTAGTCCCTGGCGACTATCACGTTATTGTCAAGAGCGATATTCGCAACGCCATTGTAGAAAACGATGAAAATAACAACATTGGTGGTTCTTTAGACAAAGTATCAATTGATGTCGAGCCACTGCAATTGGATGTCTCAAAAACTGGAACGCTCTTCCAAGGACAATCTGTCTACTATAAGATTGATGTTGCCCTGGGAGAGACGCTACAAGTCACCTTTGATTCTCTTGCGGATAATGCGTTTAACGAACTCTACATTCGCTACGGTGAAATGCCTTCCCAAACAGAGTTTGACTATGGATTTGAGAATGTCTCTGCCGACCAGCAAATTGTCGTACCCTTTACCGAAACTGGCACTTACTATGTCCTTGCCCGTGCCATCAAAGCTCCAGAGTGGATTCCTCGTCTAGTTATAGATGAGAATACTACTGTTTCTGGATTGGGAAATAACTACACGATTGAGGCTAAGACGATTGACTTTGGTATCACATCCATCGGTCAAACAGTAGGCGATCGCGGTGGTAAGATAACTCTGGAGATTGATGGGGCCAAGTTTAATTCGTTCATGACAGCAGAGTTGATTGATAGCACTGGTAAGTCAATTGTTGCTGAGAATATTTGGTTTGAAGATTCTACTGAGGTATTCGCGACTTTTGACCTGAGAAATGCTGCTGTAGGAACTTATGACCTGAAGCTGACACAGCCCTCATACAGTCAAACTGCTAATGGAGAAATTGCGCCCATCATCTCAGATATTTTGTCAGATAGGTTTTCTGTAGTTGATGCCCGTCAGGATAATGTCCTGATTTCGGTGACTTCGACACCTGCTGTATCTCCCGGACAAAGCTTCGACATCATTGTTTCCTACGCCAATCGCGGTACTCATGATGTTACGGCACCCGTAATTGTTTTGAATGCCAGTTCCGACATTCACTTAGAAAATATTCAAGATGGAGATGAGTTTGCCCAATTTGGTTCAATGGCATTGCTCGGGACTAGCAATGAAGGACCAGCTGGTGTTCTTCGTCCTGGTGAAACGGGTATCATTCGCCTCCGGGGGACAGCGCCTTCGACTACCGGACCAATCAATATTAGTGCTCGCCAGATGATAGATGATGGCTCCCCAATCAACTACAACGACTTTATCGAGTACCTGAGCGGTGATGTTTCAACCAAGTCGTGGGCAGATGCGGCGGGGGCTCTACAGAATCAGTTTGGTAATTCTTGGACTAGTTTTGAAAAGGGTTTAGCTGAGCGTGCTACGGAGTTAGCTGAGATTGGCGACTACACTCACTCTGCTACTGAACTGTGGACTGATGTAGCTTTGGATGCTTGGGGTAGGACTGATTCTGATGACTATGCAACACCTTTAATTGAAAACAGTATATTGGATACTAACAGTAGTGTTCAGTTGAAAAATACTATTGCAATCGAAAATGGTTTTTCAGAAGTCAACAATAATGTTCAGTCATTTAGTCTTGAGTCAAGCTCTCAGTTTTTGAATGAAGATTTATCAACAAATCTAGCTCAGACAGCTTACTTTCCTCAAGGTCAAATATTTGAAGTAGTGGAGGCTATAGCTCAAGTATTTGGCTACCCAGAAGATGCCGCAGTAGGAATAAAAGTACCAGGCGGTGTTGAACCTATTGGACGAACAGGACCTGCTCCGAATTCATCATTTGATTTCACTATTTCTTTAAATGATATTGGAAATCCCACATTAGCAGATGTATTAGATGATTTAACCGGAGTAAATCCAGCGGTAGATATAAGTTCCCATGCATTATCCATTGCAAAATCTGTTGATGTTGATAAAAACACCATCAGAGGTTTGCTTGCTTTACTTGAACCATATCCTGCTGCTTCTGATACTTTAGCGCAGCGAGCAGCGCTGCAGATAGATTTTGGTTTAGACAGCATTGCAGATTTACTAGCTTTACTTTCTTCTTACCCTGTTGCTTTTGATACTTTAATGCAACGGGTAGAGCAAAAAATATTAGCAACTGCAGATCAATTTGAGAATGGTGGAAATACAAAAATACCGATACTAGGTGAACCTTTTGGATTGATTCAGCGACCACCAGCTCCAACTGCTGGTGCTGCTTTAAGGCATTTTGTAGGTGAACTCGGTTCCACACCTGAAAACCTAGTGAACTCCTACGAGGAAAGTGTAAAGCAAGCTATATCCGCAACAAATCCCAAAGCTCCTTTTTGGTTCATTAACAAAGTTATTGAAGTTGGTAAAAACTATGGAGCAGTGTGGAAGACATTTAATCCCACCTATCCCTTTGCTCCTAACCCTACAGGTCACGTGCATATCGATGATGATTCCGCACTGGGAATAGTTGTCCCCAATGTTGATTCAGCAAGAATCCCCAATAACATTGTGAAGGACATCTCTGAAAGCCAAGAGTATAAATCAGAGATTGATTTTTTGAAGAAACAATTAGATTCAGCTGTCAAGCGTGGTTTCTTCCATACCGTACCTGAAGGAAGCTCTCATGGACCAACAAGAATAAATATTCAAGTACCAACGGGTAAAAAAAGCCACACTTTCGATTTTGACAAGAACCCTAATAAAGCTCCTATTATTCCTCTTCGGGGTATATATTATAGTTCAAATGAACCAAGTGATTTTTTTCAAGATACTGACGTACTTTTAACTCTAGGTCAAGTCAGTTATCAAAAAAATGAAAATTCCAAAACAGAAGGACTTTATGCTGTTGTTAATTCAATTCAAATTACAGAATCTTCTAACAGAAGAAACTACCAAGCTGATGTCTCTGTCTACGGAGTTGATTCATACTCTTGGCAAAATGATGACCGTGATAATGCAAGAAATTCTTTGTGGAGAGGAAGTGGTATTGACCCTGTAGTTTTTGAGTATCTGTGGCTAACTCAACAATATGGTTATGGTCAACCTTTCACTTTTAGTTTTCAGATTGATGAAATAACTTCAGGCTCCGTCAGTATCCCTGATGATTATCCACCTAAGAAGCCACCTCTACCGCCAACATCTTACAATTCACCAAACAATCCAAACCAACCAGGAAATCCACTAAATCCCTTCAATCCATTCGACCCCGGAAACAGTGTTACCAATGTTGTTGTTTCCCGCGACCCCAACGACATCCTTGGTCCTCAAGGGTTTGGTGCAGAACATTGGGTAACATCTGATCCCTTAAATTACACTATCCGCTTTGAAAACGACCCAATTTTTGCGACTGCGCCCGCCCAAGTTGTACGCATCACCCAACAACTTGATAGCGACCTCGACTCCCGTACCTTCCGCGTAGGTGACTTCGGGTTTGGCGACACATTTATTGACGTACCAGACAACCGAGCTTTCTATCAAACCCGTCTGGATTTAACTGCTACTAAAGGAATCTACGTAGATGTAGTAGCGGGTATTGATGTTGCTACAGGGCAAGCCTTCTGGGAACTGACATCCATAGACCCCACCACTGGAGTAGAGCCAACCAATCCCTTGCAAGGTTTCTTGCCACCCAACATCACCAAACCAGAAGGGGACGGCTTTGTCAGCTACTCCGTAAAACCTAAATCGAGTGTTGAGAATGGTGCTGTTATTGACGCTCAAGCACGCATTATCTTCGATATTAACGAACCCATTGACACACCAGCAATTTTCAACACCATTGACAAGAATAAACCTACAAGCACTGTCAGCGCATTGCCAAGTGCGACTAACGACACTAGTTTCTCAGTCAGTTGGTCTGGTAGTGACAATACGGGTGGGTCAGCTTTGGCTGGTTTTACTATTTACGTCTCAGACAATGGCGGAGCATTTGTTCCTTGGCTGGAAAACACCACTCTCACCGAAGCTACATTCACTGGCATTGCTGGTCACACCTACGCCTTCTACAGCCGTGCCCGTGACAACGCGGGCAATATTGAAGATGCTCCAAAGAGCGTTCAGACATCCATCACCATTAGTGACGGCACAGATGATGTTCTTCCGATGACCCGAATTGGGATTCCTGGCAGAGATCTTCTCATTGGAAGGAATGGTAACGACATCCTCAATGGTAGAAAGGGTAATGACAAGCTGATAGGCGGTGCTCTTAACGATACCCTCATTGGCGGTACGGGAAGAGATACTCTTGATGGTGGCACTGGGGATGACACCTTGCTTGGGGGATCGGGCAATGACACCCTCATTGGCGGTTTTGGCAATGACGTACTTACTGGTGGTGCTGGCGCTGAGATCTTCGTTCTCAACAACCCAAACACTGGAGTTGATAGCATTACCGACTTCTCGGTAGTTGATGATACACTCCGTGTTTCTGCTGCTGGTTTCGGTGGTGGGTTAGCCGTAGGCGCTGCCATTACCTCAAGTCAATTTCTCATCGGTAGCGGTGCAGTAGCAGCAACTAACTCTAGTCAGCGATTTATCTACAACACCACTACAGGCGCTCTGTTCTTTGATGCCGATGGTAACCAGACTGCGTTTGGGGCGGTACAGGTAGCGACGCTATCAAATAAACCAACGATTGGCACTAGTGACATTTTTGTCACCACTTGATGTAGACCTCATGCACAAATCCTTCCTTAATCAAATAGGGGAGGATTTGTTTTGTGAGGTTTGCTACCTTGTTTTGTAGCATTTGTGGATTTATTGCTGACATCTGGGCAAAATAATAGAGGGCTAACCAACTCAGATACCTTGAGAATTGCATATTCTCTCTAGTAAATATAGGTTGCGCTATTGACTTACTATTATCGCTTTACCTTACAAGGCTTGAACTTTCATGTCGAATCCGCAAAACAACGAACAATTTTGGTCACAGTGGGTGATTGTCAATGCTACAAGCTTTTGTGCAAGCTGTTTTCTAACTCCAATTGTACTAGGGGTAGCTCAGTGGTTCGTTCTCAGAAGGCAGATTGCGAGGATTAGCGCCTGGTGGATACTAACTAGTTTTGTAGGCTTCTTCGTAACTGGGCTGGTGAGTTTTTATCTATTCTTTGGTAGTAGCTTTAGCTATTTTTGTATCAGGTATGCAAATACTAATGTGTGTTGGGTTGTTACCTACACTATTGGTGGTGCTATAGGCGGCGCTATTACTGGAACACATCAATGGTTATTGCTCAGAAGACATATTTCGCTCCCTGGCTTGTGGATAGTCTGGATAATAACTAGTACTTTGGGGTGGGCATTGGGTGGTGCTTTGAGCAGCGCTGTACATTGGAAGTTGCTCGATACTAACAGCAATTTCGGGGCATTAGTTATTTTTGGAATTATCTTCGGTGCTGTAAGCGGGGCTATTACAGGAGGAGTACTAGTCTGGTTATTGCAACGGTTTAGCCCTCATCGAAGGTTTGGGTAACGATCTTCTTAACTATAAGAAAGAAAATGGAAAGCGGAAAATTTTTTCGCTCTCCTTTTCTGCAGGCTGTTTGGCTTGACGGTATCGTTTTTCCAGTTCCTCTATATGTAAGTGTGGTTCAATTGCGATTCTTTTCGGTGTTTTGTAGCATTTATGGATTTATTGCTGGCATCTGGGCAAAATAATAAAAAGCTAGCAAACTCAGATCCCTTGAAGTTGTCGGGGGTATCAGAAAGGTTGAAAGCTTTATAGGCTAAATATTTGTTCCAACCGTGGTAAAAAAAGATAAGTCGAGCTTTGTCAACAAGACCTATCCCCCAAGAGGGTAAGAAGTCAACGTTGTTGACAGAAAAATCACATTTGGACAAGATCGTAGCAGGATTGCTAAATGAGATTATTTGTGACTTTCATGCAATCTAGTATGGGAGTCAAGCAGCACCGCTTAGTTACTCGTTCTCATAGTTTCGTCTTTTTTTAATTTTTATGTCATATGAACGGATTCTTAAGAAGTTTTCGCAGCAGTGGGTAATAGCCAACACTGCGATCTGGTCTGTGAGCTTTGCTCTGACCTCATTTGTACACTTTGCTCTGAGCATTGGTGTAAAACCAGCAGTGGAATATAATATGAGGGTTACTGCTACTTATGTAAGTTTTGCAGTGGGTAATGTTGTCATTGGTCTAGTGCAGTGGTTAGTGCTGAGAAGACAAGTTTTGAGAATTAGCATCTGGTGGATACTAACCAGTATTCCAGGCTTACACACAGGCGTGTTTGTCGGCTTTTTTTCAGCCTTTTACATAATGAATCATCTTTTCAACATAGGTTTTGCAGGCTATGTTCAAATGTTTATAGGCAGTATAGTAGCTGGCGCTGTGGGTGGTCTTATCGGCGGCGCTGTTACTGGAGTAGCTCAATTTATATTCCTCATTAGGAGGATTACGCTAACTCGGTTGTGGATAATTTGGATACTAACTAGTGCTGTAGCTTGGGCTGTAGGTTGGAGTACGGGTTGTGCTATGAGCTCGTTTGTAGGGTTGGCTGCGGGTAATGCTGTGAGCCCGTCTCTTGCTAACGAAGTAAGTGTTGTCGTGTTTGGATTGATGTTTGGGATAATTTCTGGTTTTTTGAATGGAGTCGTTACTGGAAAAGTACTAGTTTGGGCGTTGCGGCGGTCTAGAATCGATGGTACAGCAAATACTGCTAACCATACTTGAATGCTCATTTGGTCATGACTGACGACAATGGCAATCTGACTGGAGATGTTGGTAATGACTTGCTTGGGGGGATCGGGCAATGACACCCTCATTGGCGGTTTTGGCAATGACGTACTTACGGGTGGTACTGGCGCTGAGATCTTCGTTCTCAACAATCCAAACACTGGAGTTGATAGCATTACCGACTTCTCGGTAATTGATGATACACTCCGTGTTTCTGCTGCTGGTTTCGGTGGTGGGTTAACTGTAGGTGCTGCCATTACCTCAAGTCAATTTCTCATCGGTAGCGGTGCAGTAGCAGCAACTAACTCTAGTCAGCGATTTATCTACAACACCACTACAGGCGCTCTGTTCTTTGATGCCGATGGTAACCAGACCGCATTTGGGGCGGTACAGGTAGCGACGCTATCAAATAAACTAACGATTGGCACTAGTGACATTTTTGTCACCACTTGATGTAGACCTCATGCACAAATCCTTCCTTAATCAAATAGGGGAGGATTTGTTTTGTGAGGTTTGTGAGAGGTTTTGTAGCATTTGTGGATTTATTGCTGGCATCTGGGCAAAATAATAGAAAGCTAGCAAACTTAGATCCCTTGAAGTTGTCGGGGGTACAAAAAAGGTTGAAAGCTTTATAGGCTAAATATTTGCTCCAACCGTGTAAAAAAGATAGGTGGCGCTTTGTCAATAAGACCTATCCCCGAGAGGGTAAGAAGTCAACGTTGTTGACAGAAAAATCACATTTGGACAGAAGGGTGATTAATTTGACTGGTGGCACAGGCAAGAATACCCTACGGTACAAAGATTTAGGTGTACCTCAGTTGCTTAGGAAACGCTATAAGTGCCAATAAGTCATCACTGATATTATTGCTGTTACATAGTTATATTGAACTTTTCAACCCATTCACCTTATGTTGGAAAACTTTAAGCATCTGCGATACTTGGGAAAGTTAAAACCGATTCATAATTCTAGTAATAAATTTTTTTACCTTTCTCTGAAATTCTTAGTTTTTAGCATCATTCCACTAAGCTTACTTATTACTGGATGTGGGCATGAAGATGAAAATAAGGTGATGGATGAAAAAATATCAAGACTTGAAACAGAAGCAAAAAAGCGTATTATATCTAAGATTCAGGTTCAAGAGAATTTTTTCTCAAAGCACAAAACTTTTTTTAAACCTCCTGACGAAGGAGCAACTAACTATGGTTCCTTTCCACCATTTTTCGGAACACAAATATGCTATCGCTACTATACTGAAACAAATGCTGACCTTCCCTCTAAGACAACTATTGATGCTGTTTATAGCTATGCCGTTCAAGACGACTGTGGTGGTATGTGGGGCTTGGAGCTTAGGTGGTACGTTGGAGCAGTCTTTACTGTTCCGATTACTGGGAACAAGCAACTGAAAACGATAAGTATTGTCTGTCGAAGCATTGAAAGTTATAACCGTGTACCCTCTCGGCCAGAATACATAAACGGTGTAGTAAAATGCCCCTCTAAGTCGGCGCAAGTGTATTAACACCAGACCCAAAAGTTGTCAGGGTCTGGTTACAGTTCATGAGGAAGGGATTTAAGTGTAGAAAATTTGACGATTGTTATTTTCTCTTTCTAGTTACACCTTTGGACGCAAGCTGTACCGCCCTACAATCTCCACGTCTAATTCATAACGCTCGTTCAGTCCCCGACGCAATAGGGCAAGGTTTATCGCATCCCGCGCTGCCAGTATTTGCTCAACTCGCTTTTGATGGGACGCACTCTCAGAGTGTCGCCGATAGTAGTAGAGGGGTTTTGCTAAATGTTCTATCTTCGTCACTTCAGATAGTCGCAAACACAAGTCATAGTCTTGAGCTAGTTCAAATTCCTCGTTGATGCCGCCCACTTGTTCGTAGACAGATCGACGCAGCAGCCGGAAGTGGAAAATCATGAAATCAACCAACAATTGCTCTTTAGAATAGGGAATGCGACAGCGCTGTCCGTATCCCATGATTTTGTTGCGTTCATTGATGACCTGATAGTCGGTGTAGACTAGTCCAATTTCTGGACTATCAGCCAACACAGCAAGCGTTTCCTCTAGGGCAGTCGGTGCCAATAAGTCATCACTGTCTACCCACCCAAAGTAGGGACAAGTTGTTTGTGCGATCGCCGCCTTCAAAGATCGTGCTCGCCCTTGATGATCTGCTGCTACTACACGCACCCGTGGATCAATTTGAGCAAAATAACGAGCGATTTCAACAGAACGGTCAGTGGAACCATCATCCCAAACTAACAGTTCAAAGTCGGGGCAAGTTTGTATTAAGACACTCTTAATTGCGGAAGCAAGATAGCGCTCCCGATTGTACACCGTCATGATGATAGAAATCAATTTTTCCATAAAGTCTTTGCTAGGGTACAAACTTCGGCTTATTTGAAGCACTATGTATATTTCATGACTTATTAAAGTGTTGGGATTTCATACTGTAATTGTCTAAACATTAGATAACACATTATTTAGCTTTGTTATATTTAACCCTGACTTTAGAGTTTATCAACACAATTACGCGGTCAATAACAGTAGTCTTACTTATTTGTCGTCAAAGATTTAGCATCTCTTACGTAGAAACCTCGTTGTTTTATCTAAAACAAGCAAGCCATTATGCAATTGGGAAGCAACGATTTCAAAGAACGAGCTTCCCAAGACTCAGTTACTATTGATCGCTGCGCTCGGATCGAAAATACTTTAATCCAACTTGACTCCATGCTCTCTCCTAACAAATTCTCATCTAAATATTTTTTCATCGGACTCACTGCTACGGGAAATTATACGGCTGCTACTGCGATGCATATTAGTACTTATAACGAAGTTCATGTCAGCGTATTGATTCAATGAATGGAGTATTGAACCTCTTGCGGGTACTCTCAAGATAATGCCAAAGTACGAAAAAGAACAAACTAGGCGGCACTTGCATTTACCAAATAGTTTTACGTCAATTCTATTGTTGTTTTGGAGTCATCAAAAAAATGCTTATTTTGTCTATTTTGAAAAAGTTGTCAAGGGCTACAGCGCTTGCGGCGATAATATTTCTGGGTATCAATGGTACAGCGCGGGCTGCTACTCTGACTTTCGATGACATTTTTACTACCGATCAACAAGTTATCTTCAATGGTTATGGTGGATTAAATTGGAACCATTTTTCTGTGCGAAACAATTTAGTAGCGTCTCCCAGATCCGGATATAACAAGGGAACTGTATCAGGACAATATGTTGCATATAATTCATTTGCTAAACCTGCCACTATAAGTGTTGCTAAGGGACAATTTGATTTTAATAGTGTCTATCTAACAGCAGCTTGGAATAACGGTTTAAATATTCTAGTTGAGGGCTTCAATGGTGGTGTTACTAAGTATTCAAAAACAGTAACCGTAAATACTGTAGCTCCTACATTGTTTAACTTCGACTTCCAAGGCATCGATCGACTGAAGTTTACTTCATCTGGTGGGACTTATGCAGGTGTTGGAGGTCGTGGAGAACAAATTGCTATAGACAACTTCACTTTTAATACAACAAAGTCTGTACCTGAACCTATCTCTGTTTTAGGTTTGTTAACCTTTGGTGCTCTTGGTGCTACTTGTGCTTTAAAACGCAAGCGGTAACAAGCGCTAAAGCCGCTCACATTCTGGGTAACCTGCCTGATACCAACCGCCGCCCACATATCCAATGGGGAAGGAATGATAGGTACCAGGGCATTAACTTAGTGAGGGGGAAGATTATGCCAATCATTCGCACGTTCATTTAAAGGAGGGGTGGCGAAAACCACTTCGGCTATCTGCCTTGCTTCACTGTTTTGTGAGGACAGAGCCACTTTGGTTATTGACGCCGACCCCAACCGTTCGGCAACCACTTGGGCAAGACTGGGGGGACTGCCGTTTCAGGTCTATGGGGAAAAGGAAGCGGCCAAACTTATGCGTTCGCAAAAGTTCGAGTTTATTATCTTCGACGAACAGAATCTGGTAAACATTCACTGTGCTAAGACTCATTATGGAGAATAATATAATAGTTCTACTTAGTACGGCTATAGTGTAATGCGATCGCTTGCTGTGCGAAATATCGAACAATGATTTACGATCGAGATTGGAATGAGTTTAGGTGAGGACTGTCATTAATGCCAGAATCGAGCTGCCGTATTGGAATTTGCACGATAAACTCACTTCCCTGACCCACAGTAGAATGACACTCAATCTTGCCACCATGTTTTTTGGTGACAATTTGATAGCTGA
>NZ_BAACAP010000104.1:0-21063 GCF_045865695.1 Scytonema hankhaensis NUACC26 | reverse complement strand
TTGATTTTTGTTGACTCTTTTATTAGTTTTTTTGTACTATTTTAT
Source organism: Scytonema hankhaensis NUACC26 (assembly GCF_045865695.1). Classification (NCBI taxonomy): domain Bacteria; kingdom Bacillati; phylum Cyanobacteriota; class Cyanophyceae; order Nostocales; family Scytonemataceae; genus Scytonema; species Scytonema hankhaensis. The sequence goes on along the minus strand of NZ_BAACAP010000104.1, from coordinate 21,018 downwards.
TCGGCTCTGACAGTTAGGGTGCGGAATGGGGGATATAACGGAACTGTACTTCGATTCTACGTACTTACCTCTGGAAAATACTCAGAAGTACAGATGAGTCCAACTTTTGCGCCTATACCAGTGAAAGAGATTCCTCACTTTATTCGAGAAAGCAGAACAAATGGGGAAATGTCAACAACTCGCGCTTTTCGCAATTGGGTGAGACGGGAAATTGAAAACCATTGAATACTTGAACCAATTTCTTTAACGGTTGAACTCTGCTTCTGGTAAATCAGCAAAAGCTTTACCAACTGTTACATATGGCAACAAACCAAATAATTCAGGTTTAGGTGTATGAGTGGGTAAAGGTAAGCTAACATATGCGCTTGGTGAGCTAAATGTTCAAACACAGCCTTGTTGTTCCACCAATGGTTCTTTGAAGAAGGTTTGTTGGCTTGATGAAAATAAAAATTTCCTTGCAAAACACATCTTGGACAGGTGTTAGTGTATGGATAAATTAAAAGCACACTGGAGGCGGAGCCTCCCAATCAGGCATTCCCAGGCGGAGCCTGGGAACGAGGTGGACGAGGTGGACGAGGTAGGGGATCTGACCTATCGTTCCCCAGCTGCATCCTTAAAGAAGTCGGGGATCTATAAAGTATGAAACCGATTGGATATTTTATTTCTCTTCCTGCTCTAGCAGCTTGGCAAGCTTGTTCTTGATTTCTTGCACTTGCCGATCGCTCTTTGGCAGTGTTAACAAACGAACTTCTATTTCTGCAATATTGTCAATTCGAGTGGTTTTCTCCCACAGTCTCTTTTCTGTATCCGATTCATGCTCATAACGAAATGTTACAGTATCGTTGCTGACATCCATGATTTCTACATTCTTCAACCAGCCGTTACTGCTCTTGACAAAAAGCCAAACATTAGACAACCCAATGAGTTCCTTGAGCTTACTCTCCATACCCATAACATCTAGATTTTTGGTTTTAAAAATATTAACATACTCTGTCAATATAGCTTAAGACGTATTCTTGCACGTATTCTAAATATAAGGAAGGATATTTTCACGGATAGATGGCACTTATCCAGTCACTCGGTAATTTTGTTCCTCATGAATAGGTAACTTACTTACCAAGAGATACATCTTTTCTGTAATTATGGAGAACATAATATAAGGTAAAATTTTATTAAGCGAGGATAGACATGTACATCGTTCACCTTGCCTCAGAATGCGCTCCTGTTATTAAAGCTGGAGGCTTAGGCGATGTCGTTTATGGACTCAGCAGAGAATTGGAAAACCGGGGGCATTGCGTCGAAATTATCCTCCCGAAGTACGACTGTATGCGCTACGACCACATTTGGGGGTTGCATGACGCTTACATGAACCTGTGGGTACCCTGGTATGGTGCGGCGATTCACTGTTCGGTCTACTGTGGGTGGGTACACGGGCGAGTGTGTTTCTTTATTGAACCTCACTCACAAGATAATTTCTTTAATCGAGGCTGCTATTACGGTTGCGATGATGACAATATGCGATTTGCGTTCTTCAGCAAAGCCGCTTTGCAATTTTTGCAACACAGCAACAAGCGACCTGATGTCATCCATTGTCATGACTGGCAAACGGGTTTAGTTCCAGTAATGCTCTACGAGATTTACCAGTATCACGGAATGGGTACTCAGCGGGTTTGCTACACCATCCATAATTTTAAGCATCAAGGCTTTGGCGGTGGTGAAATTCTACAAGCGACGGGTTTAAACCGACCAGAACACTACTTCCAAGGCGATCGCCTGCAAGACAACTTCAACCCCTTTGCCATCAACTTGATGAAAGGGGGGATTATTTACTCCAATGCAGTCACGACAGTTTCACCCCACCATGCCTGGGAAGCTCGTTACACTAGCATTGGTTACGGATTGGGACACACCTTACACCTACACCAAGATAAATTTACTGGAGTTTTGAACGGCATTGATTGCGATTTCTGGAATCCTGAAACAGACCGTTACATACCCCATCACTTTAGTCAAGATAATTTTGAAGAGAAAGCGAAGAACAAAAAAGCTTTACGAGAACGGTTGCTGCTACAGGATGTCGATAAACCACTCATTGCTTACATTGGTCGTTTGGATGACCAAAAAGGCGTGCATCTTGTCCATCACGCAATGTACCACGCCATTCACAACGGAGCACAATTTGTGCTATTAGGTTCGGCAACAGAATCAAAAATCAATGCTCACTTCCAGCACGAAAAACGGTTCTTAAACGACAACCCCGATATTCATCTGGAACTTGGCTTCAATGAAGAATTATCTCACTTAATTTATGCAGGGGCAGATATGATTGTTGTTCCCAGTAATTATGAACCCTGTGGGCTAACTCAGATGATTGGTTTGAAGTACGGTACTGTACCGATAGTTAGAGGAGTGGGTGGACTCGTCAACACAGTGTTTGACCGAGATTACGATGAAAACAAACCTCCAGAAGAACGGAACGGTTACGTGTTCTACCAATCTGATTATAATGCTATTGAGTCGGCAATGGATCGCGCTCTGAAGTTGTGGTACAACGAGCCAGAGGAATTCCGCAAACTTGCCCTCCAAGGAATGAAGTATGACTACTCTTGGAACCACCCAGCAGAAGAATACGTGAAGATTTACGACCGGATTCGATATCAGTGGTAGTAGATTAGTTCATCTTTGCTACCTGTAGATTCTTCCCTTGCTCTCTTATACGGGCAAGGGATTCATTTTTTCTCGTGTTTTGCAATTCACAGACAATCCTCAAGCTTATACCATTTTGGATTTTAGATTTTAGATTTTAGATTGAGAAAGTCATGTCTAAACTTAATTTGGGTCAATTATCTGTCGCATTTTTTGTTCACATGGTATTAGATAGGATATAAGTAGAGTTATAGGCGCGATTTTTTAGTTTTATCACAACGCTATCCAGACCACTATGCCGTTGTCTTAGCAGCCCAAATTGCGATCGCGAACACTTCAAGGATCATCTGTCCCCAACATTTGGAGAAACATAAAGAAAATTTTTTGACATTTGTATAACCTTTCTGGCAACGTTTATCAAAGAAGTCAAGACAAATTTGTATAACCAAAGTGGATGTAGCTTCCTTAGTCACTGTTTCAATTATTTTGCTGCTTTTAGCTACCGGCGTTGCCTTGTTAACGCGACAGCTTCGTGTTCCTTACGTCACAGGGTTAGTGTTGGTTGGTTTGCCGATCACCGAGCTATTCTCTCGTCGTATTGGTTTAGATCCAACCCTGGTTTTGAATCTTTTTCTGCCAATTCTATTATTTGATGCTGGCATCAATACAGATATTAGTCGCCTACGAAGTACATTTAAACCAATTGCCCTCCTGGCTGGTCCAGGGGCTGTGTTATCCAGTGCTATTATTGCCGTCCTGTTGAAATTTGGTCTGGGGCTAGCTTGGATACCGGCTCTATTTGTAGGAGTCATTCTGGCAAACACGGATACGGTTTCAATGATTGCTGTCTTTAAGGAAATTCCAGTACCCTCACGACTTTCCACCATTGTTGAAGGAGAAACTTTATTCAATGATGCCGCTGCTCTAGTTTCATTCAACCTAATTGTACAAATCTATTCGACGGGTTCGCTCACGTTACTACAAGGAATCCAACAGCTGCTATTTATCGCTTTAGGAGGCTGCGGAGTGGGGTTAGTCTTGGGCTACTTGAGCATACCTATCTTTGCTCGTTTAGACGATCCCCTTAGCAGTCTTTTACTAACTGTGGCAGTTGCATTAGGAACTTTTCAGGTAGGTCAATTTCTAGGTGTATCAGGTGCTGTGGCTGTAGTTGTTGCCGGATTGATCTTTGGGAATTTTGGGCTTTCTGGCAATACTTCCGCTTCTAGTCGCATTACCCTATTAAGTTTCTGGGAATATGCCAGTTTTAGTGCCAACACCTTTATTTTTTTGCTGATTGGTATAGAAATAAACCCAGTAATGCTCTGGAAGGCTTTACCTGCAGTTCTACTTGCAGTTTTGGCATATCAAATTGGGCGAGTTCTTACGGTCTACCCACTGCTAGCAGGGATTCGTTGGTTTGACCGTCCCATTCCGCTACGCTGGCAACATGTACTATTTCTAGGTAACATCAAAGGTTCGCTCTCAATGGCTCTGGCGTTAAGCTTACCCACTACACTGCCAGGACGAGAAGGTTTCATCACTTTAGTCTTTGGCAGCGTGCTGGTGTCATTAGTGGGTCAGGGTTTAAGCTTGCCGTGGCTGGTAAAACGCTTAAAATTATCTAAGTTTTCAGAGGCTCAGCAGCAGGTTGAAGAATTGCAAGCTCAATTAATTACGGCTAAGGCAGCGCAGGATGAATTAGACAACCTGTTGAAGTCAGGAGTGTTGCCAAAGTCTGTCTATGAGGAGATGCGTTCAACATATCAGGTGCGTGTAGCAGGGGCAGAAAGGACACTGCGGGAATTCTACAATCGCCGCCCGGATGAGTTTGACGAAAACACAGGCGATCGCCGAAAACTTGATGCTATTCGTCGTCGTTTATTGCTAGCAGAGAAAGCATCACTAAACGAGGCAATACGCAAGCAAATTCTCTCACAAGAAATTGTCCAAGGGCGGATACAAAAGATTAACGAGCAATTACTGAAATTAGATGATGATTAGTGACACGGAAAATTGGGATAATTCCGAATAAACGGCTTAAATCTTACTTTCCATCCGTTTCTCTTGTCAAGAACCTCGTACAGAAGACGATCGCTTGTCATTATTTTGACTTTTAATAACTTTGCCAGGGCTGCTCCAGGAAATTCCTTGTTGAAAGTCAGTACCAATCATAACTGCTTCAACTATAGGCTCAGAAACTTTTGTTTGAGCTACCCACTCCACAATAAAGTTAGCCCCTACACCTCCACTCGTGTCAGTTCTATCTACAACAACATCAGTAGAAGCAAGAGCAGCAAGTTGAATCGGTTGTTTTAGATACTGTTTAACTAATTTACCATTTGAGTCATAGTAGCGTACAGAAGTCATGATGATAGGGTTGGTCAAATCAGTATTACGAATGCTGAGAGTAGCAGCTAAATTGAAAACCCTTTTTCCATCCCCATGATAGATGTGAGAGTAGATGGGAACATAAATAGTTTGACCGATCGCTGCCCTGAAATTTCCATCTAAAGTTACCACCTTTTGAGATTCATTTGCCACATTTATATCAGCTTTTATTTGTTGTGAAATCTCTGGTGATGTACAAGCTGTCAGTACGATCGCAACAATTACTAAATAAAAAAGTGGATATAGCTTCATTAGAATTAATCATTTACAACCTTCAATAAAATCAATAACTTCATGTAATGACCCTGGTTTAGTCACAATCAACACAGTTGAATTAGGGTCTAGTACTGTACTCCCGTTAGGAATCATCAAATCCTCATGGGGATGAGGTTGATAGCCAATAATGAGAGAACCAGTGGGAAAGCGGGAATCCCGAGCAATTTCAGCAACGCTACGACCAACAACATAGCAACTGTTTGGGATGGCAAGTTTTAGAACCTCAATCTGACCCTGCTCAAAATGCATCATTGATTCGACCTGCGGATACTCAATAGCATTCACCATTGTTGAAACTGCTAGATCTACAGTACTGATGATATGATTAGCTCCAGCTAAACGCAGCGGTTCGGTAAAATCGGGATGGCGCATCCGAGACAGAATATGAGGAACACCGTAGTACTTAGCAAGAGTTACCATCGCTAAATTCAAAGCATCATCCCGAAGAACAGCAGCCAGAGTATCAGCTTTACGAATTCCCGCCTCTAATAATACTTCTGTACTAACAGCACTTCCTTCAAAAGCCATCGCTCCCACTTGTTCGCGGGCATAGTGGCAAGCAGTAGGGTCAATATCAATGACGGCAACAGTATGCCCTAGTTCTACCAATTTTTGAGCCAAACTCAGTCCCACTAAGCCTGCTCCACCAATTAACACGTACATGGCTGCTCCTGACACTCTTCGACTTCCTACTTTACTTTATAAGAGTCAGCCAAGTTAATACGTAGTATATTACGAGATTACAGTAATTTGCCGAAATATCCTAATTCTCTGCTCTATTTGATAAGAGGTAATGTTCATTGCTAGGATAATTACCAGTATTTCAAAAAAATTCATTATCTTCAACATTAAAGAGCGCTTGCAAGCTCTTCTCAACCTCCACAAGTCAAACTATTATGTCCAACCAATACGTGTTTATATACTATGCATGAAATCGAGGTTATTCTCGGACTCCTTTTGGTTGTCGCCGCCCTTGCAGTCGTTGCCCAAAGGCTTGCGGTACCCTACCCGATTCTACTTGTCATCGGTGGGCTTGTCCTTAGCTTCGTACCTGGTCTTCCCAAAGTTGAACTAAACCCTGAATTCGTCTTTGTGCTCTTTTTACCGCCACTACTTACCTCTGCAGCTTGGTACACCTCTTGGCGCGACTTCCGAGCAAATCTCAGACCTATTTTACTGCTTGCTATTGGTCTTGTACTGGTCACCACGACTGCTGTTGCTGTAGTGGCGCATATAGCTATCGACGGATTTACATGGGCTGTGGGTTTTTTGCTAGGAGCTATTGTTTCACCACCTGATGCAGTCGCTGCTACCGCTATCACCCAGCGACTTAGTGTTCCTCGACGCATTATAACTATCCTGGAAGGTGAAAGTCTAGTTAATGATGCCACGGGGTTGGTTGCGTACCGCTTTGCTGTAGCTGCTGTCGCTACCAGTATGTTCTCACTTGGGGACGCTAGTCTGCGATTCTTTATTATGGGGATAGGTGGAGTGCTTATCGGATTGGCAACTGGATGGCTCATTGTGTGGATACACAAAGTTATGGATGATTCTTTGGTAGAGATCACTAGCACAATATTGATGGGCTTTGTTGCCTATTTATTAGCCGAACATCTTGGTGTATCGGGGGTACTGGCAGTCGTTGCAAATGGTATCTATCACCGTTGGCACAGTTCCGAAGTGCTTTCACCCACAACTCGTATCCAGACTATTGCGGTCTGGGATATCATTGTCTTTCTCTTAAATGGTCTCATTTTTATTCTTATTGGTCTTCAGCTACCAAGCGTTCTCAAAGAGATTTCTGAATATTCGACAGCTACTCTGATTTGGTACGCCGTCCTTGTCAGTGCGGTTGTCATTGGTGTACGTTTACTCTGGATATTCCCCTCTGCTCATATTCCAAGGATGCTCAACCGCAAACTACGCGAAACAGACCCGACCCCTCCTTGGCAGACACTCTTACTCCTCGGCTGGACTGGTATGCGTGGCGTTGTTTCACTTGCTGCAGCTTTAGCATTACCCCTCACAACAAGCAATGGCACTCCTTTTCCCGGGCGCGACTTGATTATCTTCCTCACCTTCTGCGTCATCTTGGTTACACTCGTGCTACAAGGACTCACCCTGCCAATACTGATTCGCTGGCTGAAGATTGTAGATGATGCTGGTAGCGAGAGGGAGGAGATGGAAGCTCGACGTACAGCAGCCCAAGCTGCGATGGCACGTATTGAGGAACTCTCTGCTCAAGATGGTGTGCTTGCACAAGCCCAGATGGTTGCATGGTTACAAACTCAGTACAAAGACCGTATTCAACGTTTAAGTGCTTGCTGTGAAGCTTTGGATGAAGGAAGCTACGAGCAATTAGCCGCTTTCCGGAGGCTACAGCACGAAGTGCTTGCTACCGAGCGGAGAACTACCATTAAACTGCGTAATCAGGGTATCATCAACGACGAAGTGTTGCACAGAATTGAGCGCGAACTTGATTTGGAGGAAGCGCGGCTTGGAAGTTAACGAATACTCCACTCTAATCAACTTGGGTGATTAACACAATAAGGCAATCGCTCACCTTTCAATCCAGCAATTAGGTTTGCGATCGCCATATTTGCCATTTTTTCCCGTGTTTGCTGACTAGCACTACCAATGTGAGGAGCAATAATCAGATTATCAAGCGTGAGTAACAAGCTATCAGTTGGAATTGGTTCTGGGTCGGTAACATCTATAGCAGCACCTGCAATTTGACCCTGTAAAAGTGCTTGATACAGGGCATCTTGGTTTATAACTCCTCCTCGTGCGGTGTTAATGAGAATAGCAGAGTGCTTCATCATTTCAAACTGCCGATAACTAAAGAAATGATAGGTATCATCAGACAAAGGAGTATGAATCGTTACAAAGTCCGATTCTTGCAGCAAACCTTCAAAACTCACAAACTCCACACCCAAAGATTTCTCTAGTTCTGCCTGACATCGCTGTTTGCTAGTATACAAAACCCGCATTTCAAACCCCTTGGCACGACGGGCAACTGCCTGACCGATACGCCCTAAGCCAACAATCCCTAAGGTAGCACCTGTAATATTCGGTCCTAGCAACAAGTCCGGTTCCCACGTCTGCCACAAACCAGCACGAGTAAACCTATCAGCCTCCACCACTCGCCGTGCTGCTGCCATCAATAATGCCCACGTAAAATCAGCAGTTGCATCTGTCAGAACACCAGGAGTATGACCAACCGGAATCTTTTTTGCAGTTGCAGTTGGGATATCAATGTTATCGTACCCAACTGCCATTTGGCTAATTACCTTAAGACAAGTTGCGGCTTCTATCAGTTGTTTGTCAATTCGGTCAGTCAACAAGCAAAGCAAGCCATCAATTGTTTTCACCTTTTCTAGTAAAACTTCATAAGGAGGCGGTTGGCGTTCTTCCCAAACTTCGATAGTCGCAACTTCTCGCAGTTGAGCTAAATCGGTGGGAAGGCGACGAGTAATAAAGACTTTGGCTTGATGCATAAGTTGAGGTTTACAAGGTTTTCGGATTTAGGGAGTGCATGCTCAGATCTGCCCGGAACTCCGACTTCTTGAAGAAGTTGGGGATCTAAGGAAAAAACATTGGGCGATTAAAATCGCGTCTATACAAACAAAGTCCACCTACGTGGACTTTATGTTAAGTCGAGGAACGCGAAGCGTGCACGGAGTGCATAGGCGGACTTCGTTTGTATAGCCCCAGAATTCTATTCTGAGGGCAATGCGCCAAATTAGGATGCCCCCTGACAACAGGAATTTCACAGGTGAAGGCAAGATTCTTTCGATCGTGAGCTTTTGATATAAATACTTGTACCTTTCTTATTTTAAGGAAAATTCAAAAACTGACTCTGTAGAACTACGAATTTACAAAATTCTGAAAAAGAAATATAAGAAATAAGAGAACAAATAAATAGTCAGTGATTTTATCTGCTTTAAACAGAAAAATAACGAAAATTATTTGAAAATTAGTTCTAGTTTTGAGTTAATCGCAACATAAATATCAGGAAGCACACCATAATGAACTTAATCGTGAAATCAAAAGCCTTTACACTCAAGGCTAGTTTTTCTTTCCTAGGTTTACTAGGAATAACAACACTTTTAGCGGCACCCGTATCTGCACAGACTGCTAGTGCAAGTGGAAGTTTTGTGTTAGTGAGACCTTCTGGCGGTTCACAAAGTATCAGTGGAGAAATCAGTTTACCTGCTGGGTTTTATTTTCAGGGACCTATGAATGTGAAACCGACAGTCACAACAGGAAAAACCGCAGGCGGAAATGACGAAAGCATTAGTAATTTACTGATCGATCCCGGTGCAGTCACTGCAGTCACTAATTCAGTCAGTGCTAACCCCTTTCTCCAAGAAGCAGCCGCAGCTTTAAAAGCTGCTACAACAGCCAATGATATTGCTGCTCAATCAGCAATTATTAAATCGGGGGCTGGGGTGAATGGTTTAAGCGGTCTTGAATAAAAAAGTTGCGTAGGTTGGGTTGAGGAACGAAACCCAACACAATAGTGAAAACAAAAACGAACGTAGGTTGGGTTGAGGAACGAAACCCAACACAATCATATATTTGTTGGGTTTCGCTGTCGCTCAACCCAACCTACAGATCTGAAAATTTTTCCGTAATGATTGAGGATTTCCATAGTCTGACTTCTACAAAATTTGAGTAGACATATTTTCTATGAAACTACTCAAATTCTTTTTCTTATGTTTAATTAAATGAAAAATTTAATCTTAATCAAAAATATACTGATATTTTTGATTTCTTCAATAACTTATGATTTTTACACAATAAAATTAGTAAAAGCTCTTGACAAAAATACCATAAATTGCTTTAAAACTGCCCAAGCACATACATCTTCAAGTCATCTAGAGACCATTGATAAAATTCAATCTACTCCCCTTCCTCAGTTAGAACCAAACCCTAAAGAACAAAAGGAAAATAATCAAAACCAAAATCAACAGAAGATTCTTCTAGACGCTTTAACAGTCAGTGCTAGTAAATATCCTTGGCTTGTTAATCCAACTGATAATTTAACCTTTTCTCCTCACGTCTTCCAACCTAATACAGATAATAGCTATTTTGATTTTGATATAAATTTTGCTAAAGAAAATCCCATTATTCAGAAATTTACATTTGCTTTTTTTCCTAAAGAAGACCAATTCTACTGGGTACTTCCTGGTAATAGAATTGTTTTTGAGACTCAAGGATGGCAGGGCGGAATTCTTTATCAAGGCAGATCGACTGACACCGAAATAACGCAAAGCATCACGCTAGAACAAGCATTCGGAGGGTTTCAAGCAGTTTCGTTCATTCCCAGTAATTTTGAGAATCTAACCGGGAATGTTGAAAATCAGAACTTTTCCATCATGGCTACTGGAGGACAAATAACAAATCCACCAGGAATTCCAGCCGATAAGGTGATGATTCACAGTGGAATTGATTCCAGAAATTCTAATGTAACGATTTTGAAAAATACTGTTCCCAATCTTGGTATTGGTTCGACTTACAGTTCAAATGGCGGTGGTTCTTTATTTCAATCCTTAAATGTTTCTAATTCTCCCCGAATTTTGCAAGGCTTTCCTACTGTTGATTTAAAACCTCTGCTCAATAATGGTAACGTGAGATTGGCAGAACGAGAGATTATTCCCAAACAGGTTTTAGAAGCTACAGGAATTTTCTGGGGAGATCCGCTCGCAGGAAAACCATCTCAATTTACAGCACCAATAACTTCTCTACCAGGGATTAAAGTCGCACAGTTAGGAAAGTTTGATAATACAGATTTATTAAACACCTTAGTCAATCCCTTGCAAACAGATATCGAAAGAGATTTACACTATCTCAATTCGTTATTTTGGGTGTCCTATGGTCAAAGAAAACCCAATTTTAATGTTAGTATACAACGTCAAGTTGAGAAAGATTGGCACAGAGTGTATTTTAGTCGCGTTCGCAATAGTACTACAATCGAGTACCACCCTGTGAATGTGAGTGCTTCTTATACTAATATTTTCGCGAATTCTGGTATATCACTCACACTTAATTTAGAAGATGGCAAGATTGATGAAACTCAAAGCGTCAATTCTACTATAGGAATGGCGCTTGGTTTAATTTTTGAAAATATTGATGTTAATAATCTTAAGACTCATCTTGAAGATGCTAAATCATACTATAACAATAGAGAGAAGTTTGCCAGCTTGACAACGAAAGCAACTGCTCTTCAAAGAAGGCAAATCAATTACAGGCTCGATCGCACATTATCTTATGCTAATTTGGTCAGTGGTTTAAAGCAGGTTTCTGGAACCATGACTTTTAAAAGCAAAATTACACCCGTTAATTCCAACATTGTTCAAGTGAGAACAGGGCTGTACAGACGGGGATTGCAGTTTTTAAATAAGGATAGTAGTCCAGTCATAGAAGGAAATACTTTTTTTTCTAAACTGAGACTTTCCAATGAAAATTTTGGTCTACTAACTTTTATCGGTACGCAGCTTCCTTCAGTGAAAACTACTGTGACTCCAATAAACGAATCTGCATCTGCCGAGATTATTTTACAACATCCCAACGGAAAAAGTTTTATCCAACAATTTAATTTAGCCGATACTGAGACAGTTCCCATTGGTATTAAATCATCAGATTTAGCTTTCGATCGCATTGAACTAACCAAAACCGATCGTCAAAATTTTCGCTTCAGAAGTTTTAATGGCTATTTATATTTACCAGCACTGGAAGTTGTGTATAGTGGTTCTTCCGGTCTTTTTAACTATAGCACTACGACAGGTTTTTGGTTTAATACTAATTCCAACACTGCTCCTAGTTTATTTCATAACAACATGGGTTTGCAAGAAGTTGCTTTAGGAATATACAGTAATATTTTACTGAACTTTCAGAAGATAGATGTGCAAAGAGATACTAACAATAAACCAAAAGCAATTAAAACTTCCGCTTCATTCTTAAATGTAAATTGGAATAGTGCCAGTAATATAAACAATCCCTTTTCCGCTACCCTCAGTTATTCCTACTCCTATCAAAATCAGAACTTTGGATTCTCACTGACTCCAGGTATTGCTTTTATTGAAAGTCGCGATCGCAATGAATGGACAAAATTTCTCACCACACAATTTAGTCTAAAAACTGGCTTAGAATGTAAGACAACACTAGAACTAGGCAAAGAACTTTTTTTTGACTTAAATGCCGTACAAAAAGTTGCTCAAGACATATCTATCGGAGCTTATCTCAAAAATTTTAGCGAAATTAATCTTGGTCTTGACAGTCGAGCTTCCAACCTTAACTATGGCATTATTATAAAACAAAATTTTATCAATAACAATAGATATTTAGAGGCTCAAATCGGTATGGGAGAAAAAGGATTTGACGCTCGATTACAAGGAGGATTACAATTTTGACATTAAACCTCTTGCACAGTCAACACTTCGTAATAATTATCTTTTTGGCGTCATTTTACTCTCTATATGCTCTAAAATTACTATTATCTCTCTAACTCTTATCTCTGTATCCTCTGCACCTGGTGAGGTTTCTTAGAGCGGTAATCTCTTAGTAGAAAGGGAGTATTACTCTAACCCTTGTGGTTAAGACATTTCTTTTGCACCAAAATCAAAAATATCCTATGCTTTTTCAGCAGTTTTTATTGCAAACAGTGTTACTAATATATCAATCGCCTATTTTAGAGAGGGGATCTGTGACTCCGGCGTATGCTTTTGGGTGCGCTCCAGGAATTTCACATTTCCGTAATCCTACTAAGACAGAATGAGCATTTAATGCCTGTGCAGAGCGAGGGAGCGGGAGAGTGTCATAAGGTAGACATTCGGTATTGGGGGGAAACTGGGAGAAATTGCCAACTACCAAATATAGGGATTGAATTTCCCCACAACAAAAATCAAGATTTTGAATTTTTTAGAAAATAGCTTAAAATCTTGGTTAAATTAGCGTTAATATAGAAATTTTTATATATGATTCCCAATTTTCAACTATTAAAGCGCACTTACAATGCTTTTGACCCATTTCGACCTTTACCTGCTGGAGATCCTACATATGTCGATTGTCGGGAAGTGCGTGGAGATGGCGACATTTTAGTCGAGGTAGGTCGAGAGATTTTGATGTCTGATAGGATGACTTGCCAGCTTTGTTTTTTTACTACGTCAGTTTGGTCTCAAGTATTTTATTCATCGGGCTCCAGATTTTTATGATTGGCGTTCCGGAGTGTTTGAATTTGGTGAAGAAAAGGTTCCTGTTACAATAGATATAGAAACAAAGTTGTATCAGCAGTTAGAATATCTAGCTACAGCTAATTTGAATCCAATATCAGCAGTTGCTGCACAAGCAGTTGCTTTCTACTTAGCTCATCGAGAGGTGGCAGATGAAAAATAACTCATTAAAAAATATTTCAGCACTCCACTCCTCAGAAATGAACGAGCAAGTTATTAATACTGATGCTTTAGGAATCGATACTGATGCCTTAGTGCAAATGTTATGCCAGGAAATGCAAGCTGAGGTGAAAACATCACTTGAGTGCATGGAAGCCGTAGCAAAGCGCATAGCCCGAGAGGTAGAATGTATTTGTGATAAGAGTTCTCGTATTAAAACGTCCGGACAAGTTACGTCTTGGTTAATCACTTTAGCTAGACATCGGTTACAAAAATGCTTGCACTACTACCAATTAGGTTCAAAAAAAGGTCGTCAGGAATTACACAGTCAACTGGGTGCTATAGTTTATCGTCACGTTGCTACACCTAACTCCGATTTAGGGTTTGATGCCCTTTACAACCTAATTGAAGACTTCTTGCAAGCATTTTACTTGGAAGCTATTAAGGCTTTCCGCCGGGAAAACGAATTAGCTGAAGACTACACGCCTCGCACTCAACTAGAGCTGGTAGAATACATGGCGTTTACCGAACAGTATGCCAAGCGCCACATTAACTTACCTGGTGGTGCAAACCAACAGCTTGTCATACTGCGTGCTCAAGGTTTTGCTCGCCGTTTACCTCAAGAAACAACAGCTGATATTGAAAGGTTGGTTGAGTCTGGCAAGACTGAAGTTCTTTCTGACAACTTACAATCAGTCAATAGATCTAATCTGACGTTTTACTTGCCACAAGAACTGTACACTCAGCTCGTGTTTTTCTCAGATTATGACGTGGATTTAATGTCAGAAATTGTTGGGCAAGCATTTGCCTCTTTCTTAGTTAATACAGATGTGTCTGATGTATCTAATCAAAATCAGCAAACTTATACTTATAAGGATTATGACAAAATTTTAGAAATGAACCCTAATGACTATAAGGCTTGGTATGGTTACGGGGTGGTGCGAAAAAATTTAGGTAGTTACGAAGAAGCGATTGTTTACTTAGATAAAGCGGTAGAAATCAAACCTAATTACTACAAAGCCTGGTACGCTCGTGGTAATGCGCTATATGGATTAGACTTGTACGAAGAAGCAATAACTAGCTACGACAAAGCTATTAAATTTAAACCTGATTATGCTGAAGCTTGGTATTACCGAGGGCAAGCACTCGCTCAATTAGGCAGTCACGAAGAGGCGATTGCTTCTTATCTGGAGGTTATAAAAATTAGACCAGAATTACATCAAATATGCTACAACAAAGATATATCACCAGTATATTTAAGCAGCTTTGAGCAAGGAGAAATAGCAGAGTCTGGCGAAACTAATAATTCAGAATCATACCAACGCAATTCGGTAGTTCAACAAGTGCCTTCTCAAATAATTGCACAACCAAACTTCGCTCCGGCTGAAGAATCCGAACGCGATCGCGTCATATCGGAACTGGTAGATTATTTAGAATCGCAAGGACAATCTGACTGTGTAGATTACCTAACATTAAAATTGCAAGATTTTTCCGCCCCAGAAATCGATCGAATTCTCGGTCTTACCAGTCGTCAGAGGGATTATTTACAACAGCGTTTTAAATATCATGTGGAAAAATTTGCCAAACAACACCACTGGCAATTGGTACACCAATAGTTGGGTGCTGGATTGGAGCAAAAGTTTGGTTTATCCTCTCAACAGTGGGATATATTTTTAAGTCAACTGACCGAACAGCAACGCCAAATACTAGCGCTAAAAGCTGAAAAGCAAACCGATCGAGCCATCGCTAAAGCTGTTAAATGTACAACCAAACAACTACAAAAACGCTGGACTCACCTGTTAGAACTTGCGTGGGATATTCGTAACGGAAATACTGAAATCCAGGTCGGTTAAAGTCATGGTTATTTACATCTACTCCGTCTAAAAAGTAACCGTTCAGGGGGGAGTGCTCAGGAATATGCCCATTGCCTCATTAATAGCTCTGGGCAGAGATATTAGACCTTGAGGAAGGGACGTAGATTTGGGGAAATTGACCAGGCGATCGCAAACGAAGAGGAAGGGATGTAGATTTGGGGAAATTGACCAGGCGATCGCAAACGAAGAGGAAGGGATGTAGATTTGGGGAAATTGACCGGGCGATCGTAGACGAAGAGCAAGCCCTATATAGTTAACACCCCAGAACCCAGGACTGCTGATGCTCACCAAGGGAGTTACAATTACATTGCCAGATTTTTGCTCCAGTTATAAAAAAGGCAATATGTGCAAAAGTCTGAAATCCTCTTTCTCAGAGCCCCTTGCCCCCAGCAAAGCTGCCGTCCTGATGATAAGTCTTTCACCGGACTTGATATTACTCATTGATCAGATCTGGAAGCAAAGAAGGAGCTTCTTTGCCAAGGCGTGCACGACTCAACCGCTTGTGTCATAAACTCCAAGACATTACGTCGCTGAGATTTGAGAGTCGTCACCACAGTCAACATTCGCGCCACAAAAGTGCGTTGCAGCTGTTGTTTGAGAACCAAAACTAGTACGTCGCTTTTCGGACTGCTGGACGAATAGCTCTTTCTACTGCATTATTGGTTGGCTCCAGCACCAAGGGTGGTGACAAAAAGCCACATTGCTCTTTCGACCTTGAGTAGTTGTCGGCAAGTGCGAACTGACGCATGCCAGAGGGGTTTTTTCAATAGATGTAATTTGGTAATCAGCCCCTTCCAGCAATAGTTCTTTGATATTGCATCGAATATCAGAGGCTAATTCAACAAAGTCACTTCGAGCCAAAGTACCATCCCTAACAAGGGTGCCATAGCTCGAATAATTTCTCTTGTTGCTTAACTAGCGCCGTCCCTAATTCTTTGGATACCCCAGTCCGTTCTGAGATTTTAGTAAATTCGCGTTTCAAGTGCGCCCAACACAACTGCCGACGTTCCAAGTTAACCCAGTTGTAAGATGCGTATCTGTCTGAATTTAAAATACCTGTAAAGTTCTCCGACAGTAGGTTTTGAGCAGCTTGGGTACAACGAGTCAGGGCTATCTGAAAAAATGTCACTAGGGGTGTAACCGCAACCCAAAGCCAAGCCTGATTCTCTTTGGGATTACAACCGTCGATATTACCTTGTAATTGCGCTTGTCTCATCTGCTCCAACAACATCTGATTGCTGAATGTAGTGTTTGGCTTCATCTACACAACTTGCAATTGCATTGCTTGCTTCGAGCCTGAGTTTGTTTACTGTTCCTAACGACATTGAGATGTCAAATAATTCTGCTAGGACGCTTTGTAGCATCCGATGACTAGCGATGCTGCCATAGATAATATATAGGAATCACATAAATGATTTATGAAAAATTTTAAGTAGGTAGGGCATTGCCCACCCTACTACTAGACAGCGATGCTCCCGTAGATAATATACATATGCTGACCACTCAAGCTCAACTATTACGACTTTCACAAGGACAACTCAACCTACTCGAACGTTGTCCCCGCCAATTTCAACACACTTACTTAGAACAACTTCATTCTCCTTCTAATCCAGAGCATGAGGAACGGCAAACTTTGGGTAGTCGCTTTCACCTGCTCATGCAACAGCGAGAAATGGGGTTGCCTATTGATTCTCTCTTAAAAGAAGATGCTCAATTACAAAGCTGGATGACAGCTTTTGCTAATGCAGCACCTGAAATTTTGACGCCTTCCTCTCAAACCCAAACTTTTCGTGAAAGCGAACATTACCGAACACTCCAAGTTCAAAATTATTTACTGGCGGTTATTTACGATTTATTGATTGCAGATAAAGAGCAAGCACAAATTCATGACTGGAAAACTTATCCAAAACCACCCAATAAAAGTAAACTAGAACAAAACTGGCAAACACGGCTCTATATGTACGTTTTAGCTGAAACTAGCAATTATTTGCCAGAAAATATCTCTATGACTTACTGGTTTGTCCAATCTGAAGGTCAATTACAAAGTGTTAAGTTTGTTTACAGCACCTTTCAACATCAACAAACGACTAATCGGCTGAATCAACTCCTAAATCGGTTAACATATTGGTTAGAACGTTATTATCAAGGAGAATTATTTCCCCAAGAACCTGACGGCAGCAAAGCCTGTAACTACTGTCAATACACAATACGGTGTAATCGAACGCAAGTTATATCCGAGCAAACATCTGCGCTCGCTCTTAGCGCAAGCCCCCCCCAGCTTATCGCAACTCCTGCGCTAGCAGCTACAACCTTACTCAATCTAGAGAGCATTCAGGAAGTGAGCTTATAAATTGCAGATAACTTTTAAATTTATTACTTTATGCATTTTGATGATAGTGATGCGGTTTATGTCCGCGAATTAAGAATAGACGACATTGCCCCTGTTTACCACTTGGGCGAAGAGTTATTTACCAGCGATTTATATCCTTATCTATATCGTTGTTGGGATGAATGGGAGGTGATTGGACTTTACAACACCGATCCAGAATACTGCCTAGTTGCCGAAGTTGATGGGTATCTTGCAGGATTTATTTTGGGAACTATTATTACCAAAGCCAGTTGGACATACGGATACATTTTGTGGTTGGGAGTTAGCCCCAAATTTCAGCGTCGTGGCGTGGGAGATAAACTAGTTGATAAAGCTGTTTCACGTATGATAGAAGACGGGGCGCGATTCATGTTAGTGGACACAGATCCTGCCAATGTTCCAGCCGTAAAATTCTTCACCCGCAAAGGTTTTGGTAATGTCCGCCAGCATATTTTCCTATCTATGAATCTTAGCAGGCACGAGTACTATGGCAGACTGATTGACTACGAACACCAAAAAGCAGAAAGAGCGGGTTATAAGCGTTCTCGTCCTGCCATGCGTCCTCGCAAAACTGATGGAGTAGCTGGTGAAATTGCCCTCAATACTTTGGTAGCTGACGCTCAAACGACTGAGGAGCAAACTCCTGTTTAGGTCATGCCAATACCACAACAGCAATGGATTCTTGCACAAACCGAACAACCACCTGAATGGTTCGTTCAGGCGGTGAAACAATACGCGCCCGCATCATGGGGAAACTTTGCAGCGCAATTGTTGTGGCAAAGAGGAATACAAGATGAGGCAACATTAGCTGCTTTTGTCAGCCCTCAAGCTTATCAATCAGCAAGCCCTTTTGAGTTTGGGCAAGAAATGGATTTGGCTGTACGACGGTTACAAAAAGCTTGGGAAAACAAGGAACGAGTTGCTATTTGGGGTGACTTTGACGCCGATGGTATTACCTCCACTGCTGTCCTATGGGATGGGTTGGGACAATTTTTTACTCAAAACGAGCAGTTAATTTACTACATTCCCAATCGTCTTACCGAATCCCATGGATTGAACTGTAAAGGGATTGAAAACATCGCCAAACAGAGTTTTCCATTAATTGTAACTTGCGATACTGGTAGTACAAATATAGAAGAAATTACTTACGCAAAACAGTTAGGGATAGATATTATCGTTACCGACCATCATACTCTACCAGCAGAACGTCCATCGGTAACAGCGATTATTAACCCACGATATTTACCAAACACTCACCCACTCTTTAATCTTTCTGGCGTAGCTGTAGCTTACAAGTTGGTAGAAGCTCTTTATCAAACTTTGCCAAGTGTTCCACAAACGTCTTCACTAGAAGATTTACTGGATTTAGTAGCGGTTGGGCTAATTGCCGATTTAGTTCAATTGAGTGGAGATTGTCGCTACTTAGCACAATTGGGAATTCAGCGACTGCAAGAAGATTTTAAGAAAACACCTGAAATGCGCCGTCGTCCCGGAGTGGGACGCTTATTAGAATTGTGCCAAAAAAATGGCGATCGCCCCACAGATATTTCCTTTGGCTTAGGTCCCCGAATCAATGCTGTCAGTCGCATTCAAGGAGATACAAGTTTTTGCGTGGAATTACTGACAAGTCGAGACCAGAAAAGAGTCAGCGAACTTGCGGAGATGACAGAACTAGCTAATGCCCGTCGCAAATCTTTACAAAAAGATGTTACCCAGCAAGTAGAGCAAAAGCTTGCCAGAATGGACTTATCAACCACTAGTGTTATTGTACTGGAAGATCCTCAATGGGCAGTAGGTGTTTTAGGATTAGTAGCAGGACAAGTCGCGCAGGAGACAGGGCGACCAACTATTTTGTTAAGCACTGAGGGACTGGAGATTGGGGACAAGGAACTGAGTAATGAGAATTCCCAATCGCCAATCCCTAATCCCCAGTCCCTTGCTCGTGGATCTGCTCGTTCGATTAACTCAATCGATTTGTACCAACTTGTTAAAGAACAAGCACATCTTTTACATCGCTTTGGAGGACATCCCTATGCAGCAGGATTAAGCCTTCCAGTAGAGAATATTCCTTTATTTACAGAAGCAATCAACCAACAGTTACGACGATCTTTGGCAGGTACAAACCTCATACCAACCTTGCAAGCCGACATAGCCGTGACAGTAGCAGATTTGGGAAAAGAATTATTTTTAGAACTGAAACTGCTAGAACCCTGTGGAATGGGAAATCCCGTACCAAAACTTTTAATTCAAAACTGCTGGTTTGAAAACGCATGGCATCGCAATCAGCAAGATTCGCGAGGAAAAAAAGTACAGTACATCAAAGCCGAGTTTGATATTCGGGATGATTCCACAAAAAACCCTTTTCCTGGAGTCTGGTGGGGACATTATAAGGATGAATTACCTCTGGGAAGGTGTGACTGCATAGTCGAACTCGATTACAACACCTTTAAAAAACGTTATGAAATCCGAATTGTAGCAGTACGTTCCTTACAAGAATCTGCTTTTAGTCAGCGAGGCGCACGTATACTCGATTGGCGTAACACCTCCCCTTCTCCGCCGCCCCCTCCTTCCTCTCCCCTCCTTATCGAAAAATGTCCCACGAGTTGGGACGATTTACGGGCTTGGTTAAAACGTTCCCTTTACGAAGGACAACCACTAGCACTTGCTTGGAGCAAACCCAAGCACAAACCACCAGAACAAATTTGGTTAACTTTAGTAGGGCTTGCCAAATACCTCAGCCGTACACATTACCCAGTCACGCGCATTCAGTTATTAGACAAAGTTGGTGTAGGCGACCACGCATTACTTTTAGGGTTAAGAGGTTTAAAATACTTAGGTTTTAGAATTACGCGCCAAGACCGCGCTCTAATTTTTACTCAACACTCAAACATTGAATCAACCCTTGCAGAGACAGCCATTGCCCAATTTTTAGTCGCTGTCCGAGAAGAACAATTTCAGCAACAGTATTTTGTGGATGTGCCTTTATCTACAATAGAAGCGATCGCAAACAGTAGTTAGTTGTTAGTTGTTAGTTGTTAGTTTTTGGTCACTGGTCACTGGTCACTGGTCA
>NZ_BAACAP010000103.1:0-20438 GCF_045865695.1 Scytonema hankhaensis NUACC26 | reverse complement strand
AGGATGGAAAGACGAGCGTCGAATTTACGGGTGTTCGGTACATATCGATATTAAAGATAGCAAGATTTGGATACAGCACGATGGCACTGAGATTGGATTTGTGGATGAATTTGTAAGGCTAGGAGTTGCAAAAGACGATATTGTGTTGGCATATCACTCGCCGTTTATGCGGCAGTTTGATGGTTTTGCAGTTAGCTAATAAACAATGTCAACAGTAGACGAACTTTCAAAGAAATGTATGGAATTGATAGAGGCTTTGTAAATAAGCGATCGCTACTGTTATTCCTTTTGACTACTGATTAACAACAACAGAATTGATGTTTTAAACTTTCCCAAGATTATGAATTGCGATTAAAGATGGTATATCGCCAACCAAAGTTGAAACCTTTGTCCCCTATTGCTTTTATAAAATTTGAGTCACTGTAGAAAGTAGGAGCGAACAGACAGTTCATAATGGGATTCCCGTTTAATTTTTGAAATGTATGAGTGCTAGTTCTATCACTATGTAACCCTAATTTTTGTTCTTTTAAACAATTTTCCATGTTGCCTCGTGGACAATACTTTTGAGTATAAAGTCGTCCGGGCGGGATTTGATTAGTAGTCAGCGACGTTACTACAAAACGAGTATCAACTTCTTCATAGCTGTACTCAACTTTGGCAACAACACGACGATTACGACTCCAAGTATCGAGAGTTTGATAATCAAGAGAACAATACCAAACTGAGTTATCTACAAATGCTGCTGCAGATGAAATTAAATCTGGTGATGGCGGAAATATGCTTTCAAATAACTCGACTATGGGTTGAATTTTCCTTAAGTATTCTTGGGACGCACTTCGGCTGGATTGATTGTGATAGCTGGATTAGCCGACTATTTGGAGCCAGTCCAAACACATAATCAATTCCTCTTTGAGATTCACACCATGCCATTATATCTTCCCTGGAATAAGCGCTATCTCCACGAATAATAATTTTTACATTCTTCCATTGTGAGCGGATTATTTTGATGACTCTTTGTAATTCTTCTAATCCCCCTTCAGCCGGGTCAACATTGGAAGCCCGAAGTTTGGCTGCTAGTAAATATTGTCCACAGAAAATATAAAGTGGGGCATAACAATAACCACGATAATAAGGATTAAAGAACGTTTCTTTTTGATGACCATGTACGGCATCATCCGTCACGTCTAAATCTAAAATTATTTGTTTTGGCGGCTTTCGATAAGATTCTAAAAATAACTCAACTAACAGCGTTTCTATCGAGTCACGCATCATATTCAAACGCAGTTTATGCAATCGGTGGCATTAAGAGTATTTTTGCCACCAATTTCGCAAAGGATCATTTTTTGGTGGTACATAACGTCCTTTAATCTTAATTGCATTGAGTACATTACCGAATAATGCGGAATTCGGAATTCGGAATTAATTAATTTTGGATACCAGCCCCTCAATTTATTGATGGAAAATCTAAATTTTATTCCACAGTGACCCACAACAAGCTAAACAGTACCGACAACAGGCTAGAGTTGCTATGAAGCGCTGCCAAGTATTGATACAAGAGTTGAAACGTCAACAAGCAAGCTAAAAACTGGCTATGCCGACATCTCCTAATCCCCTACACAACGACTTACCCAAAATGCCAATGTCACTTAGATTTGAGATAAAATACCACGTCAAAGTACTGTTATAATTCGCACTGCGTCTAAAACGCTTAAACTCTATACAGGATAAAGGTTTTGGTAATAGCGCTAATATTGAAAGTATAAACAACTTACGATATCAAGCAACTAATGGCAACGCAAAAAGTCACGGTTGAAATTCCACAAGCCATTTTTCAACAATTGGCTCGTATTGCCTCGGCAACCCAACAGCCTTTGGAAGTCCTGGCTGCTCAAAGCATTGCCAGTAACTTACCCCCAACGCCTGACAATGCCCCAGTAGAAATTCAGGCAGAACTTTTGCAAATGCAAACGTGGGATAGTCAAGAATTGATAGCGATCGCCCAAAGTCAAACGATTCCAGAACAGCAACAACGTCATATAGAATTATTAGAGAAAAATCAAAATGGCGAACTTACCTATAGCGAACGTCGAGAACTTAGTGAGTTAAGAATCGCAGCCGATCGCTTGATGTTACAAAAAGCTTATGCTTGGTCAGTTCTCCGTTGGCGAGGACACAGAGTACCTGCTTTAAATGAATTACCCGAATAATCATGGCTATTCCTGACAAAATTCGTAATGATGTTTTAGCAAGGGCAGGCTTTCGGTGTGAGTATTGCAAAACTTATTCCCGGTTGGTTGGTATGCCCTTGGTAATGGAGCACATCATTCCTAAAGCTGCTGGAGGTAAAGATGAATCTGAAAATTTGGCAGCTTCCTGTTATCGCTGTAACGAATTTAAAGGTGCAAAAACCCATACAATCGATCCACAAACAAGTCAATTAGTGCCGTTATTTAATCCAAGGCAACAATCTTGGCAAGAGCATTTTAATTGGGTAAATGGTGGAACTCATGTTGCTGGTCTAACACCTATAGGTCGAGCAACTGTAATTGCTTTGCGACTAAATAACGAGTACATAACCGAGGCAAGAGTATTGTGGATTAAGAGTAATTGGCATCCTCCTTCAATATAGTTAAGGTTAAAGTACCACCACTTTACTCTTTAAAAATGGCAAAAGTATTGCTCTAGAATCTGTTCAGATTGCTGGAGATAGGTAGGAAGATTCATTACTCAAGTAATGCCAACATTTTTATCTGTAATCATAAAACAAAATCCCTTATAATACTGAAGTGCTGATAGCAGACAGCTAAATTTTTACCTCAAATCCTCAAACCTTCATAAATTGCTAGTATTTTGGTCAGATCAAGCAATTAAATTGGATACATTAGAAAAATTTAGCAATTTTTCTCCCAAAGTTTCTATTTGTTCTTTGGGGAATACTCGAATTCACTCAATTATGGATGAATCTATCTCGCCAAAACGATGATTTAATAAACAACTAAGAAACTAGAAAGCTTCCTTATTTTCCTCCTGCAAAATATCTTGCTCGAATTCGCTCGCCCGCGATCGCCATGTAAAATAACAATATCATGCTCAAGAATAACAGAACCGATCTCATAAGGCGCAAAATATGCGCCACAATCTATAAATACAAAGAATTCAAACACGAGAGGGTCTGATGCAATCAGCGTTACGGCTCGAAACTAAAGTTCTACCAGGCAACAAGATTGAAATCAACCTGCCTGCGGATACTACCTCAACCTCTGTCGGACAAACCATTGAGGTGATAGTGCTGCTGTCTGAACAGAAGTCAGCCCTAGAGAGGCATTCTATTTTGCAACTGCTTGAAGAAATCCACAAACAGCGTCCCGTTGGCAGAAGTGTAGAAGAAATCAATCGAGACTTACAGGCACAAAGAGATGCATGGCGTAACAACATATCGTAGTCAATCGGAGTCAACTTTTTTTTACGTCGAACTCAGGTTTAGAAAACAATGACTTTGAGAACGCTAGCTGACTAGAGACTAGAGCAGATCAACTTTATGAAGAAGCTAAAAATTTGGAATTTGTGATTTTAGAATTGGAGGAAAAATGAAAACAGTTGAAGATTTAACAACTCGCGCTAAAGAACTCAGTAAACAAGCTGTTGAACTCAGACGTAAAGGCCGGGAAATATCATACATAGTGTGATACTATAAGAAATTACGACTCAAAAAATGCGGATCTTCAAAAATGCTTGGTTTGAACGCTTTGCCCGTAAGGAACGGCTGAGTGATGAAGCGCTTTACGCGGCTGTCACCAGAGCGTCCAAGGGGCTAGTAGATGCCGACTTAGGTGGCGGCATCATCAAACAGCGGATAGCACGGCAAGGACAGGGGAAATCAGGAGGATACCGCAGTCTTATCATTTTTCGCAGCGGCGATAAGGCTTTCTTCGTGTACGGCTTTGCAAAAAGCGAACGCGACAATATTGAGGATGATGAAGTGGACGCATTTAAGAAAGCGGCAAAAGAGATGCTGGCATTATCCGATGAGCAAATTGCGGAACTTATTGACAAGGGACATTTGACGGAGGTTGAGCAGGATGAAGAAATATCGCAGTGAGGCATTTGCCGCGATTCATGAGACGATGGAAGCTTTACACGAGGTGGGGGCTATCACCAAGCAAACCATGCGCGAGTTTGATGAGACGTGTCTTTCTCCGGTTGAGATGCTAACACCAGAGCAAATCAAGGAAATTCGGGAACATGAGCGGGTATCGCAACCCGTTTTTGCCCGTTATCTCAATGTTTCTAAAAACCTAGTTTCAGATTGGGAGCGTGGGAAGAAAAAGCCAGGTGGTCCTGCGTTGAAGCTGCTGCTGCTTGTCCAGAAAAAAGGGCTTGATGCAATTGCGTAATGGATATACATTGAAAAACGTTTCTATAAGCAACTTATAGTGAAAGCGGATGAACGATTAAATACAATACCAGCATGGATTTCCGTAGTACGAGCAAACTTTTCGCTCATCCCGAACGTTTGCTGTGACAAGAATACGCTCTTCATTAAAAGCATATTCTAACACTTGATAATCTTTTGCTCCAAGTCATCCCCGATCTCTAACAGCGATCGCATCAATAAAAAGCTCGTTACACAAGTAACCTGCAACGGCTGGTGAAAGATCCTCATCAATTAGGAATTTAATGCTTTTTAGGTCTGACAACACTTGGGTAAGCTTTCACGTAAACTCGAGCAAATTTTATATCTTCTTCAGTCAAATAAGGATAGTCTTCACGAACAACCTCTAGTGACTCGCCTTTATCAAGCATTGAACCAATATGACGAACCGTAAGCCGAGAATTAGAAAATACTGTTTCTCCGGTTCTTGCGTAATTAGCGTGCTAAATTTATTAAAAAATAAGCTTGAAATCTTTACGGATCTCATATTACAGCCATTATTGACTGCAATGAACGTATTCGGGTTGAAATGCGCGACTATAAGTGCTTGTAAGCCTTGATTTTAAAGGAAAGTTATCGACTGTAATCATAATGCACGCACGCGCTTTGTACCAAAGAACCCCATATTTCTATGGCTTTAGCAGGCATTGGCTACGACTAACTCAACATCTTCAGGTAGCGATCGCCATATCACCACTCACTTTATATACCCATTTGTCCGTTACCACCCGATATTTTGGTAACAATTTGGGAATCAAGTCCTTAGCCAGTGCTGCTATTAAGTGGTTGTGGAAGTCTGACCAGTAATCTGATTGTTCGAGATAAGGATTCATCCCTGGAAATGGGTTAGGCATATTTAAACTCACTGGTCACTGCTCACTGGTTACTGCTCACTGGTCACCGCTCACTATTTAAAATGCTAGCAACTAGCAAAACCCCCACAGATATAGCCATTGGTTCGCGAGCATCCCAGTCAGTGAAAAAATATGACTACCAATAGTCTCCACTGTTGGCAAAATAGAGAGAGTGCCGATTTTTTGTATGTAAAGTGAGTTCTGAAAGTTTAGAAATAGCTAAAACTAGGTATCAAGCTGGGAGAGTTGCCTTTGAAAAAGGGCAATATCGGGAAGCCGTCGAACAACTCTCAAGAGCAAGCGACCTCCTAGCCCCCAATTCTCGTCTTGCTGGAGAGGTGAAACTTTGGCTTGTCACCGCTTATGAAGCGGCTGGACGCTCCGAAGAAGCACTTGACCTTTGCGAACAACTCAAGCGCCATCCTCACCTTGAAACCAGCAAGCAAGCGAAAGAATTGCACTACATTCTCAAAGCACCTAGGTTACAACGTCCGAAAGAATGGATGACTGAAATTCCTGACTTGGGAGCGATCGCTGATAATGAAACAAACACTCGTTTCACTGTCAAGCCTAGTTCTTCCCCAAGACAGATGCGTCCTGAGCCAGAATTTGTAGAGCTGAGTCAGGTCAATACTAAAGATAATCGATTCATCTGGATAGCTTTAGTTGCGATCGGTTTAATCTTAAGTGGGCTGCTTTGGATGGGTTTGTCATAGTATCTAAAACTGCAACAATAGAGGACATGGAAGCAGCGATAAGCTGGGTACAGCTTGCGCTTCGCGATCGCAAAAGGTGCGAGTGACTGAACTTGATTTTTGGAGATATTGATAGTATGAAATGGTCTATTTTTCAAAATAATAACCGCAGATGCATAGCAAAGCACGCGGAAAGAGAAAATTATCAGCGTTCGTCAGCTACAGGGTGCGGTTCAAAATCAATTATTCTATGCACGGTGCTGTTAATATGCTTATTTCTCTCAGGATGTGTTAAGTACGATCTAGGTGTTAACTTTGACAATTCCAATCACGGCGAACTGGTACAGCATATAAAATTAGAAGAACGATTGCTGAGTTTTAGTGGCGACTCTGTATATGAATGGTTAAACAGCATAGAACGTCGCGCCCGTAAATTAGAAGGAAAAATACGGCGGCTTTCCAAAGAAGAAATCTTTGTTTCCATCCCTTTCAATAACGGGCGAGAATTACAAACCAAATTCAACGAATTTTTTCACCCTAATGGGACTCAAAAACCCGGAGCGGTTAGTAATGAATCTAATGAAGAACTGCCAAAAATTGAATCAAATATACTCTTGTTTCAAAACAATTTTTTACTCCTAGTCAGGAATCGATTGATTTACGATTTGGATTTGCGATCGCTAGGTGTAATTTCCAGCAATGGTTCTGTTCTGTCAAATCCCGGTTCCATTCTCGACCTAGAATTTGGCTTGAACACTCCTTGGGGTGCAAAGACAGTGGAAAAAACTGAGAATGCGATCGTACCAGAAAAGAATGGCAATCAACTTGTGTGGAGACTTAAACCCGGAGAATTAAATCATATAGAAGTTGTGTTTTGGCTTCCCAGCCCTCTCGGATTTGGTACATTATTCATTATTTTATTTGTACTGGGAGGGCTGTACCTGAGATACAGTTTTATGCCAGATCCTAGAGTTCAGTTTGCTTCAAAAGGTTAATTGTTAATTGCTAATGGATGATTGGCTAGTAATTAAGTCACAGTTACTAGCCCCTTTTTATTTAGTCCTTGTCTTGCGGACTTGGTATGTGTAGCCGCGATTACGAACATCGCCAAGGCTTAAGGCGACAAGCGTTCAATCTTCCAACTGCCATCATCTAAACGGGTATAACGCAAGCGATCGTGCAGTCGATTGGGGCGTCCCTGCCAAAACTCAATTTCTACGGGGATCGTTCGGAAACCTCCCCAATGCAGGGGGCGCGGAACATCTTGGTTTTGATATTTAGTTTGAAGTTCCTGTATTCGCTGTTCGAGAACTGCTCGACTTTCTATCGCCTCACTTTGATTGGAAGCCCATGCACCCAAGCGACTATTGAGAGGACGGCTATAAAAATATTCATCTGACTCCGCATCTGAAATTTTTTCCACACGTCCAGATATGCGGATTTGACGTTCTAGTTCTGCCCACCAAAAAACAAGAGCGGCTTGGGGATTTTCTGCTAGTTCCTGCCCTTTTTGACTGTTGTAGTTTGTAAAGAAGACAAAACCTCTTTCATCAAAACCTTTGAGCAGTACCATTCTTGCAGATGGCTTACCCTCTCGTGTCGTAGTTGCAAGCGTCACGGCATTTGGTTCCACAAGTTGGGCTGCCAATGTCTGGTCGAACCATCGTTTAAACTGTATAAAAGGATTGGGGTCAACATCAGTTTCGCTCAAACCTTGCAAGGTATAATCCTTCCTAAGATCGGCAATATTTCTATCTATCATCATTATTCCTGTATAAAAGTAATCAGTGACCAGTGACCAGTGACCAGTAACCAGGGACTAGTTAACTAAAAGTAAAAAAATGCGCCGTTCAGCCTCACTTCAACGTCTTTTAATATACGGTCTGAGCGGTCCAATTATCGCTCTCAATTTCTGGCTGCTGTATTTTATTTTTCGTTTATTCCTGCACCCTATCACTATTGTGAGCGTTGCAGCAATTTTGGCTTTCCTACTGAACTACGCAGTTAAGTTCTTTGAGCGTGTTGCTCTTAACCGCCCTCAAGCTGTGACTATTGTGCTGCTGCTAACACTCACGCTTTTGATTGTTTTGGGCGTTACACTCGTGCCAATAGTGATTGACCAAACAATTCAACTTTTAGACAGGATTCCAAATTGGTTGGCAACTAGTCAAGCCAATCTGGACTCTCTTGAAGCCATAGCCAAAAAGCGACGTTTACCTTTAGATCTCACAGTGGTCAGCAATCAAATCAATGCCAACATTCAAAGTATGGTACAGCAACTTGCTTCTGCTGCTGTGGGATTTGCCGGAACAGTCCTTTCAGGATTGCTTGATGTAATATTGGTGGTTGTCTTGGCATTCTATATGCTTTTGTATGGCGATCGCGTATGGTTTGGGTTATTTAACTTTTTACCAGCCTATATTCGGGTTCCTTTAAGAACCTCCTTACAGCGTAACTTTCACTACTTTTTCCTCAGCCAACTTTTACTGGCAGTGTTTATGGTAGCCATTATGACTCCAATTTTCCTCGTTCTCAAGGTTCCTTTTGCGCTGTTATTCGCTATAGTTATTGGCATATCGCAACTCATACCTTTTATTGGAGCAACATTGGGGATCGGTTTGGTCACATTGTTGGTATTGTTACAAAATTGGTGGCTAGCTGTACAGGTGGCTGTAGCCGCGATCGTCGTACAGCAAATTAAAGACAATTTACTCAGTCCCAAGTTACTTGGAGATTTTATCGGGGTCAATCCTATATGGATTTTTGTAGCTATTTTAATGGGTTTTGAAATTGCTGGTTTGTTGGGTACACTCGTTGCAGTCCCTATCGCCGGAACTATCAAAGGAACTTTCGATGCCATTAAGAACAGTACACTACCTGACCAGTGACCAGTGACCACCTGACCAGTGACCACCTGACCAGTAGGTCACTTCTATTCCCTACTCTCCCACTCCCTAACCCCTAAATGGACGCTGCTGAGCTATTAGAAAAAATTACGTTACTTATTGACCAGGCTGAACAAGGGGAAATTGACCCTTGGGATGTCAAGGTGATTGAAGTTATTGATAGTTACTTAGAGCTCATGGCACCGGAAACTGCAACAAGAAGGTATGAAACCGATTTATCACAATCGGGTCAAGCTTTTTTGTCGGCATCAAAACTGGTATTGTTTAAGGCAAATACTTTAATGCAGTTGCAAGCAGCTGTGGAGGAACAAGAAGCTACTGAGGAAGCTTTTTTGGAAAGTGAAGATGGAGTCGCTTCTTACCATCCGCGCTTGCCACTAGAACGTCATCTGCGCCGTCGCCCTGCGGCTATGCCTCCACCGAAACGCCGCGTGACTTTGCAAGAACTGATAGAACAGTTGCAAGTCATGGCAAAACAGTTGCAGCTAGTGGAAAAAGCGAATAAGCCTGCTCGTACTCGACGCCAACCCAGTCTTCAGTCCATGAAGGCTGCTTTGGAATTGGCTCACCAGGAAAATCTAACAGAAGTGGCTTCAGAACTCGAGCAAGTTTTACGCCTTATGACTCCAAAATTAAATTTGGAGAAAAATTGGTTAAATTTAGAACAACTTGTGGAATTATGGACTCAAGCAAAGCAACCGCAACAAAAGAGTACGACAAAGCATTCGCACGAAAACCATACAGTTAGTGTTTTTTGGGCATTACTACTGCTTTGCGCTCAGTCTAAAGTAGAACTCATTCAGGAAGAATTTTACCAAGACCTAAAAATTAGATTACTCACTGATTAATCAAACAGTATGGATTTGCCTTTAAATTAGGGTTATACAGCATTGCCATAGGCTGGTTCGCTATGATGACTTCAGCGAACCTTAAAATCCAATTCAATTGGAAAAATGACCAATACAAATTATAAAGGATGAAGGTAATGGTATGAAAGGTGAAAAAACGTATAAAATATCGGGGTTCTTAGCTAGGGTATAAAATTTTCACACTTAGCACTTTGGATTTTATGCTTTTTTTATACTTCATACTTTACACTTCATATTTGTGTCATATGCCCATAATGGTTTTGATGTGCAGTTGTTGTACTCAGTGATTTTAGGGATGACAAAAAAGCGGAAATACACTGAAGATGAAGTATCAAATGATAACAGTAAATTGGCTTGTGGTTGAGGAATAAGATATATGAAAGCGATGATTCTCGCAGCAGGTAAAGGTACTCGCGTCCGTCCGATTACCTACACAATGCCCAAACCAATGATGCCCATCATGCAAAAACCAGTGATGGAATTCTTGCTGGAAATTTTACGACAGCATGGGTTTGACCAAATTATGGTTAATGTTAGCCATTTAGCAGACGAAATCGAAAATTATTTCCGCGATGGTCAACGGTTTGGCGTACAAATTGCCTATTCTTTTGAAGGTCGCATTGTTGATGGCACTCTTGTAGGAGAAGCCATTGGCTCTGCTGGAGGAATGCGGAGAATTCAGGATTTCTACCCATTTTTCGACGATACCTTTGTGGTGTTGTGCGGTGATGCTCTGATTGACCTAGACTTGACAGCAGCAGTAAAATGGCACAGAGAAAAGGGATCGATCGCCACCATCATTATGAAATCTGTTCCACTAGAAGAAGTTTCCAGCTATGGTGTCGTGGTTACGGATGAAGAAGGTCGAGTCAAGGCTTTCCAAGAAAAACCCAAGGTAGAAGAAGCTCTCAGCAAAAATATTAACACGGGTATATACATTTTTGAGCCGGAAATCTTCAATTATATACCTTCAGGAGTAGAGTATGACATTGGGAGTCAGTTATTCCCGAAATTGGTTGAAGTTGGTGCGCCTTTCTATGCTATTCCAATGAATTTTGAATGGGTGGATATTGGTAAAGTGCCAGATTACTGGCGAGCAGTTCGCGGCGTGCTGTCGGGAGAAATCAAAAATGTTCAAATCCCAGGGCATCAAGTCGCTCCTGGTATTTACACTGGCATGAATGTCGCTGTCAACTGGGACAAAGTAGATATCACAGGTCCGGTATACATTGGCGGTATGACCAGAATTGAAGATGGTGCAAAAATTGTTGGTCCTACAATGATAGGTCCCAATTGCTGGGTGTGCAGTGGCGCAACAGTGGAAAATAGCGTCATCTTTGACTGGTCTCGATTGGGTCCGGGAGTCAGACTAGTTGATAAACTGGTATACGGTCGTTACTGTGTAGACAAGACTGGAGCCACGATAGACGTGCAAGCAGCAGCTTTAGATTGGCTGATTACCGATGCGCGTCAAGAACCACCATCTCATACTCCAATCGAACGACAAGCGATCGCTGAATTGTTAGGAACAAATGCTCCTGTGACTTAAATTGTTATTTGTTAGTTGTTAGTTGCGTGTAAACCACTAACCACTGTACGGGCGCAAGGCATTGCGCCCCTACTAACCACTAACTCGCCAAATACGTATATCTTCGCAAGCTTTGTTCGTAAGTTTGTAACAATTTTTGAGATTCTGCGAGAGTAATTCGATTTTCTATCAAAGCGTACTCGCATCGCTGACGGATATTTTCTACCATATCCTCTGCGTCATACTGTACGTAGCTTACAACCTCACTCATAGTATCGCCTTTGACAACGTGTTGAATTTGATATCCCTTCGGTGTCAATTGGATGTGAACCGCGTTGGTATCGCCAAAGAGGTTGTGTAAATTCCCCATAATTTCTTGGTAAGCCCCATTAAGGAACATACCCAAGTAGTAGGGTTCTCCGGGCTTGAACTTGTGCAGTTCTAATACTGATTTGACATCTCGTAAGTCAATAAAACGGTCTATTTTACCATCGCTATCGCAGGTGAGATCGGCGAGGATACCCCTTTGTGTTGGTTCTTCACCTAAGCGATGTATCGGCATGATTGGAAACAATTGGTCAATTGCCCAGCAATCTGGTGCGGATTGAAATACAGAGAGATTGACGTAGTAGATGGAAGCCATAATTTTTTCTAGGTCTTCCAACTCATCGGGTACATATTCTTGCTTGCGAGTGATCTCTAGAATTTTTTGACAGCAAGCCCAGTAGAGACGCTCTGCTTTGGCACGTTCTCTGAGACTTAAAATCCCTAGTTTAAAGCGGCTAATTGCCTCTTCTTTAAATTGGGTTGCATCGTGGTAAAACTCTTGATAGTTCTCTTCATTTAACGATTGATAGGTTTCCCACAAATAGGTGATGATGTGCGATTCCCCTTCTTGGGGAGGTTCTGGTGGGTCACCGGGAACTTCGCTAGCACTGAGAACGTCAAAAATTAAAACAGATTGATGAGATGCGATCGCTCGTCCGCTTTCACTAATTAGTGTTGGTACTGGGAGATTCTTCTCTGCACATGTATCTTTTAACTCAGCAACTATGTCATTGGCATAGTTCTGCATATTGTAGTTTTTTGAGGCGTAAAAGTTGGTTTGAGAGCCGTCATAGTCTACACCTAGACCGCCACCAACATCTAAGTATTTCATATTTGCCCCTTGAGTCGCCAATTCTACATAGATCCGGCTGGCTTCTTGGATAGCATCTTTAATCACATGAATGGCGGAAATTTGCGAGCCAATATGGAAATGCAGTAACTGCAAAGATTCCAACAAATTAGCATCGCGTAACTTGTCAACGGTTTGCATGATTTCTGGAATGGTCAGACCAAATTTAGCGCGATCGCCTGTGGAAGTTCCCCACCGTCCCATTCCTTGAGTGCTTAGTTTAGCTCTCACACCAACAATAGGTTCGATCCCCAACTGCTGGCTGACCTCAATCACGAGATCCACCTCTTCAACTTGTTCTAAAACGATAATCGGCGTTTGTCCTAGCCTTTGCGCTAGCATAGCCGTTTCGATGTACTCCCGGTCTTTGTAGCCATTACAAACTAATAGCGCACCTGGGGTGTCTAGTAGAGCCAAAGCAATCATTAACTCTGGCTTGGAACCAGCTTCTAAACCAAATTGATGAGGTTTGCCAAAACGCACCAAATCTTCAATTAAGTGCCGTTGTTGGTTGCATTTGACAGGAAATACGCCACGGTAAACGCCAGGATAGTTATAGCGGGCAATAGCTTTGGCGAAACAAGCGTTTAACCGTTCGATCCTGTCTTCCAGAATATCGGAAAACCGTATCAATATGGGAAGCCCCAAGTTACGTAGCTTGAGGGCATTAACGAGTTCGTACAGGTCTAAAGAACCACCGCGATCGCCCTTAGGAGAAACAGTGATATGACCTGCGGCGTTGATGGAGAAGTAGGGTTCGCCCCAACCTTCTATCCGATAAAGTGCTTCGCTATCTTCGATTTTCCAGTTGCGAGTTCCATCTGGATTAGTCGCTATAGGTAGCAGTTTTTGTTGTTTTTGTACTTTTATTTCGGCTTTGGTTGCATTGGAGGGAGGTTTCACCACCTCGTCTGATGTAGTTGTTAAATCGCCACGCATTTCTTTCCTGACCTTTTTGTTTCACCCACGAGAATACAATGTATCGCATTCATCTCGAAGCGCACATGCATTTGGAGATACTTTCTGCGATAATTTCAGATTGTCCTTTGTCATTTGTCAATAACCAGTGACCAGTGACCAGTGACCAGTAACCAGTAAACAATTTACTTAATTTGAGGAGATAGCTTTGGAACGCACATTCTTAGCAATTAAGCCCGATGGCGTGCAGCGTGGACTCATTGGTGAAATCATCCGCCGCTTTGAGACTAAAGGCTTTACCCTCGTTGGTTTAAAGTTTGTAAAGCCTTCCCGAGAATTGGCCGAACAACATTACGATGTTCACAAAGAAAGACCTTTCTTTGGCAGCCTGGTCGAGTTTATCACTTCAGGCCCTGTTGTGGCGATGGTTTGGGAAGGAGACGGCGTTGTCGCCGCAGCTAGAAAGTTGATTGGCGCAACAAATCCCTTAACAGCAGAACCAGGAACAATCCGAGGTGACTTCGGCATTAATATTGGTCGCAACCTCATCCACGGTTCCGATGCTATTGAAACAGCACAACGGGAAGTTTCCCTGTGGTTTAAGGGAGAAGAATTGGTTGCTTGGCAACCTCATTTGACACCTTGGTTGCACGAGTAACCCCTCGTTCCCAGGCTCAGCCTGGGAATGCAGCCCACGAGGCTCCGCCTCCCGTGGTTAAAAGCCCTCACCCCCAACCCCCTCTCCTACGGGGAGAGAGGGCTTAAGCCCATAAGATAGGTAGTTGATTTTTTGGAAATCCCTTGTTTACTGAACTCAATAAACGGTCAGCCAATCCTTGAGCCTTGTAGTATAACGTACAATTTTCTACTTATGTAGAATTTCTTGATTCGTTATCCTTATTGTTGCACTTCAGTTTTTTCTGGTTCCTGTATTGTAGTTTCAGCGTCTGAAACTTTACGTTTGGAGAATCCCCATGCCAAAATCAAGGCAATAGAAGTAATCATCACCCATTGTGGTGGGACAAAGGAGTCGTTCACAACTTTCAAAAACAAGCGCAAACCCACTAAAGCTACTGTAATGTAACCAGCATCTTCCAAGTAGACGTATTCATCCAACCAACGAATAAACAAACCTGCCATAAACCGCAGAGTCACAACACCAATGGTAGTTCCCGTGAGTACCAACCAAGTCTCATTAGAAACAGCGATCGCAGTGGTTACGCTATCGAGAGAAAATGCTAAATCTGTCAGGGCGATAACGGGGATCGCTTGCCATAGGGAACTAAATCGGGGACCGTGGTGTTGGTTGTCTTCACCTTCTTCAGAAGTAAAATGTTGGAATACTAGCCACAGTAGATAGGCTGCACCCAACAATTCAAACTGCCAGAACTGCTGTACCCAAGCAGCAGTGAGAAGTAACGTGATTCGCAAAACATAAGCAACGACTAAACCAATGTTCAGCGCCTGACGTTCGAGTTTCTGGTTCCCCAGTCCTTGAGCAATAGCCGCCAGAGCGATCGCATTATCTGCAGAGAGTACCGCCTCTAAAAAAATGAGGAGCAGCAACACTATAGATGCTTCTAAACTAGGATGAAAGTTGAGGTAGTCAAATATTTGGTCTAGCATTCCTGTTTTCTCAAGCAGCAAAAATTAAAAGTTAACAGCAAAAGAGAGCTTGATATACAAAACGTAACAAAAAGCTACTTTCTCCAGCTTAACCTGTAGTTGGTGAAGTATGGTCAAATTGTACCGACAATATTCTATACTTTGAGTTGTATCGAAGCCAGAATAAAGTATAATTTAATACATAAATTATGATTTTGTAGGCTGGGTTGAGGAACGAAACCCAGCAAATGGAGATTAAAAGTTCTGGTGGTGCGAGCATCTTGTCCGCCTTTGATAAGGGACAGGCAGGAAGCCCATCCCATATTCTGGTAATAGTTTATTTTCTACTGCCCTCAGAATGGAATTCTGGGGCTATACAAACGAAGCCCGCCTACGCGGGCTATTCTCTTTCTGCTGTAAGTTATGATAGCGATCGCATTGCTGAATTTTTCTTTGCTACAAGTAGATAGACAGAAATATACACGCTATATTACCAAATGTAAAAACACCTGAAACTCTTACCAATGACAAATGACTTTTGACACCAATGAAAGCAATTAAAGTCAGTTTTTTGCTCAACAGATTTTCATCAAGTAGAATGAGCACGAGCAGTTCGCTCCCGATCTAGCATAGCTTTTGCGATTGTTTCCAAAACCACCATTACCGGAGCTTGCAAGTGTGGAAAATCTTCTAAGAATTCGGCTAAGCCTGCTTCACCTTCAAGATAATCAAAAAAGGTTTGCAATGGAACTCGCGTTCCTACAAATACTACAGTTCCACTCATAATTTCTGGATCGGAGTGGATAATTCCTCGAGCGCGTAAAACCTTTTGAATATCTATTATAGATTCGCACTTTTCTTAGCAGGTTGGATTTTTAAATTCAATTATAGCTTGAGTTTTTGTAGCTTAGGAAAGTAGTAGTGTAGTGAATGAAAAATTACTCTCTTTCCGCCATAATATGCTCTTTCTTCTCTTTCTACTCTCGTGGCAGCTAAGCGATGCCATCTAAGATATCTATGGCATCAGTCACAGGCTATGACCAGTCTCTCAAATCTCAAACCCAAAATCCAAAATCTAAAATCCAAAATGATATTATTCCTCTCTCAACTCTTCAGTCGGGAAAGGATTTTTACCTGCATTTAAAGAAGTAATCCAACATTGACGCTGTGATTTTCGCTTGGAATCATCAGTACGTTTGATAAAGGTTTGCAAGTCTTCAATCGCTCCTTTGCGATCGCCAGTGAGCGCTCTAGCTAGCCCACGGCTATCAAGAATACCTCCATCTTTTGGAGAAAGAGCAACTGCTTTTTCACAAGCAAACATGACATCTTTGGCAAACCCTCGTAAGCTACCATCCCAACAAAGAGAATTCCAATCATCGGCAGAAATAGTCAAAGAGGGATCGAGTTTTTGAGCATCTTTGTAAAGAGCGATCGCTTCTTTGATTTTAGCCTGTTTTATCAGTGCTTCTCCTCGTGTAATAACAACAACTGCTTTTGAATTATTTTCTGGAGCTTCTGTCTCTGGATTCAGGTCAATATTTCGCTCTAGTTACTGTGCTTTTTTAAACTTAACTAATGCTGCCTCAATGTCACCTTCGTGGGCGAGTTCTATGCCTTGGACAACTATAGCTGGTACTGCTTTGACTTCTGAATTAAAGTTCAAATTGGAATTCCATGCTTTAGCTTTATTAAACTTAGCCACTGCACCCTCAAAATTCCCCTCTTTTGCTTGCTAATTTCTCAGCTTACCTTGTTCTACTGAAGTCGATACGGCGGCACTCAGGGGAGGCTTTGTTTGACATACCTGAAGTTCTTCCAAGGTCTCAGGATGCTGGGGCAAATAATATTTGAGCCAATCGCATCCCAACACAAGTAAATTTTCTAGATCCAAGTTCCACAATTTTACTGTCTTGTCCGAACTTGCAGAAGCGATAGTCTTGCCATCGGGGCTGAAGCTGACGCTCCAAACTGAGTCATCATGCCCTTTGAGGGTTTTAAGTTCTCTGCGTGTGGTATCCCACAATTTGATGGTGTTGTCCCAACTTGCAGAAGCGATGGTCTTGCCGTCGGGGCTGAAGTTGACGCTCACAACTTCGTCGGAATGTCCCTTGAGGGTTTTGAGTTCTCTACCTGTGATATCCCACAGTTTGACGGTGTTGTCCTTACTTGCAGAAGCGATGGTCTTGCCATCAGGGCTGAAGCTGACGCTCCAAACTGAGTCGTCATGCCCTTTGAGGGTTTTAAGTTCTTTGCCTTTTGACTCATAAGCTGCTGGAGTCAAAAGTGCTTCTGAAGAGGAGGCAGAAGCACTAAGTTGGGCATTTGTCTCACCAATTGTTGACTTGACTCCAAATGCCACAGCCACAGCTGTTAATGCTACCAACCTTACCCCTGCACTGCAGCCAAAATAGTAACGAATTCCTTTATTCATTTTCCAACTCCAGAGGGACTATAAATAACGACTAGTTTTTGGTTATCGCAACTGATACGCTGAATTCATTGTTTAACATATTTCTCTCACCCAGATGTCCAGACGCCCTGTAATCTTTGTGTCCTCGTCCTCAATGGAGATAGCAATCGCATCTTCTATTGTTAAGCGAACAGGTACTTTTCTAGCACCCAGATTAACGTTAAAGTTTGAGACGATTGCAGTGAGCTTGAGCTTTCCGTTCTAAGCTTTCAATTTCTCTTTTCCAGCGATCGAGCTTTTCTTCACCTAAAACCCCCTGGGAGCGGGGAAGCCTCGTGTCTTTAGACCGAGGAGGAACCGCGACACGAGCCATTTCAATGGCAGTCCAAATATTTTAGAATGCATACGAATAACCATCCTTTTTGTGAATTGGTTTACAAAACCTATGATTAATTCCTGCTACTCTTCCAGATTTAGTAGTAATATCAAAACTACCAGTTTTGCGACATAAAACACGCCCAATATACTCTCCTACTTTCTTACCATTAGTGACAACTGCTTTAACGATGTCGCCCGTCTTAAATCCATAATGAACTTGTGCTTTGTCTCGGTGACGAATTGGAAATCCGTATTTATCTGTGCCGCACATTTGTCTCGTTCCATGACCATTAGCTGTAATGAGTAATGGTTTAACTCCTTTGACAATTAATTTTTCTGGAGTTGATTTACCGACACAAGCTGCATCAAAATAGTGCGTTTTCGGTAATTCTTGTTGAGTTCTATTGAATTTAGTTAACCCACCACTGCCTGTCTCTACTTGTAAATTGGTTGCTTTTAGTATTTCAAGTAATGTAAATCGAGTTGTGTTAACTGCGGCTGCGTCTGCAAGTGGTTGTTTTGCTTGTTTGAGAATTTTCTCCAATCTTACTGGATCTTTTTTAAGAAAATCTTTAATATCTTTTGTCCCTTTTTTCCGATTGCATTTTTCGCATGATAGAGTAAGGTTTGTAATTGAGTCGCTACCTCCTTTGCACGAAGCGCGAATGTGTTCTATCTGAAGTGGAACATCTTTGATACCGCAATAGACGCATTGACGATTCCACTTTTCAAGTAAATACTCTCTAGTTTCATAACCAAATAGCGTCCCCTGTTGATATTCTTTTCATTGAATATTTGGATTGCGAATTAATTGCATATCAAAGCGCACTAATTCTTGAGAAATTACTGCAATTGGTGTAACTTTACGGAGCCTTCTAAACCAAGTTTTTATGTTGTCAATGCGACTTCTCAAACTGGGAGCTAACCAATCATCTCGACGTTGTTTTGGACAAGGTTGTTTGTTACCTTTTCTAAACCATTCGTGTAATGGTGGTTGGCGATATCTTGTTTTTCGGTTCCTTCTACTTCTACGGAGTTGTTTTCTTGAGGTAAGAGAATCTCTAATTGCAAAACCTCGGTGTTTGATTTCAGCAACAAATACGACTTCTCCTGTAGAATCTTTAACTATTGCTATCCCTGTGGTTTGTGAACCAGGGTCTATTTTGATTCTTAATGGTTGAACAGGTGCATCGAGACGGGTTTTTTTTAAGATAATAGTAAACGGAAATTTGCGGAATATTGCAGCTTTGCCATTTCTTAAAAGTTGTCTTGCTTGTCCTGGATGGATTGGATCTAGTGGGCATTTGTTTGTATCAATTACAAATACTTTGCTCAAAATGAGCCTCCTTTCGGGTAATGTTAGCTTCGCTAATGTTTAAGGTCGGCATATTCAAAAAGCACTGGTTTACCCTTCGTCCACCTGTTTAACTCTTTGATTTCAGAGCAGAAGACTAGCTACGCATCTTCTGGTGAGATTTTTAGCACTTACCTTAAACGTAGTCTACTTAAAGACTTAAGCTGGTCAGCTAACTAAAATTTGGGGCATGACGCCCTGTCACGAAGTGTGCAGGGTGCTGACGGTAACTTCTACTTGCTGGTGCTTGTACGTTTTTCATAATCTTTCCAGTATTCCCTAACTTTGTTGATATCTTGTTCTTGAGTACTTTTATCTCCACCACAAATTCCTTATTTGTAAAGTAGAGATATAGCATACCAAGTCCCTACTCTGCTAATTTCCATACATCTTAACGAAAATCAACCACACTTCTCGTAATTTTACGTACACAATAGTTTTGTGTTAGAACGCCAATAACGGAAACGACTATGTCCCAAATCACCATAGAATCTATCCTTCAAGAAAAGCGTTTATTCCACCCCAGTCAGGAATTTTCTCAAAACGCTCGCATCAAAAGCCTTGAAGACTACCAGCGCCTCTATGATAAGGCTAAGGCAGATCCTCAAACATTCTGGGCAGAGTTGGCTGAACAAGAGTTGCACTGGTTCCAAAAGTGGGACGCGGTGCTGGACTGGCAACCACCTTTTGCTAAGTGGTTTGTTGGGGGAAAAATTAATATTTCTTACAACTGTATTGACAGACACCTCACGACTTGGCGCAAAAATAAAGCTGCGATTATTTGGGAGGGGGAACCAGGTGATTCTCGCACTCTCACTTATGCCCAATTACATCGGGAAGTTTGCCAGTTTGCAAATGTGCTGAAGCAGTTGGGTGTGAAAAAAGGAGATAGGGTTGGCATTTATATGCCTATGATTCCTGAAGCGGCAATAGCAATGCTCGCTTGTGCTAGAATTGGCGCACCTCACAGCGTTGTTTTTGGCGGTTTTAGTGCGGAAGCGTTGCGCGATCGCCTCGTGGACGCCCAAGCAAAAGTGGTCATCACGGCTGATGGTGGTTGGCGCAAGGATGCGATCGTTGCTCTCAAGGATCAGGTAGACAAAGCTTTGGCTGATGGGGCTGTTCCTTCGGTGGAAAACGTCCTAGTCGTACAGCGTACCAACCAGGAAATCCATATGGAATCGGGACGAGACCATTGGTGGCATGAGTTACAAAAAGGCGTCTCCGCAGATTGTCAGGCTGAACCTATGGACAGCGAAGATATGCTGTTTATTCTCTACACTTCCGGTAGCACGGGTAAGCCGAAGGG
>NZ_BAACAP010000102.1:0-19895 GCF_045865695.1 Scytonema hankhaensis NUACC26 | reverse complement strand
CATTGAACCCTTATTGTTGGTTGAGGAACGAAACCCAACATTGAACCCTTATTGTTGGTTGAGGAACGAAACCCAACATTGAACCCTTATTGTTGGTTGAGGAACGAAACCCAACATTGAACCCTTATTGTTGGTTGAGGAACGAAACCCAACATTGAACCCTTATTGTTGGTTGAGGAACGAAACCCAACATTGAACCCTTATTGTTGGTTGAGGAACGAAACCCAACATTGAACCCTTATTGTTGGTTGAGGAACGAAACCCAACATTGAACCCTTATTGTTGGTTGAGGAACGAAACCCAACATTGAACCCTTATTGTTGGTTGAGGAACGAAACCCAACATTGAACCCTTATTGTTGGTTGAGGAACGAAACCCAACATTGAACCCTTATTGTTGGTTGAGGAACGAAACCCAACCCACGCAATATATTATGTCTGGCGCTTTAAGATTGATTTTACGACTCAACTCTGAGTAAAGCAGAAGACATATTATGAAAGAAAAAGTTTTGAAAAAACCCTTCTGCCATCTGCCCTCTG
Organism: Scytonema hankhaensis NUACC26; assembly: GCF_045865695.1. Taxonomy (NCBI): domain Bacteria; kingdom Bacillati; phylum Cyanobacteriota; class Cyanophyceae; order Nostocales; family Scytonemataceae; genus Scytonema; species Scytonema hankhaensis. Next base: position 19,356 of record NZ_BAACAP010000102.1, on the reverse strand, counting down.
CCTTCCTCAAATCAATACTGCCAACGGGTAAGACGAATCCCAGAACCTTCTACAGCGATCGCAGCCACAGAATTACTATCAGGTACCATCTCTAGTAGACTCCACTGTTCCTCTGTCTTCAGCTTAGCTGGTTGCCCTGGTGTCAGCAAAACCTCGATTTGCTCTAATTGTGCTATTCCCACGCCAGTTGCTTTTAAATATGCTTCTTTACAAGTCCAGTAACGGAAAAAGACTTCTTGCATTTGGTGAGGAGTCAGTGAACTTAGCACTGTATATTCCCCTGGCGCAAAGAACCGATTGGCAAGACTGAGAACATCAGAGATGGGGCGGACATATTCTAAATCTACACCGATTTTGCGATCGCAACTCACAGCACACAAGGCTAATCCTTGAGAGTGGGTGAGATTAAACCACAGTTTGCGATCGGCAAAGGCATCGGCTAGGACAGGTTTGCCAGAAGGTTCGTAAGAAAACTGCAAAATTTGTGGTTCTACGTCCAAATAACGACTTAAAATAGTACGCAATATCCCCCGACCAGCAATAAAACGCTGCCGATGCTGTTCTTTATAAAACCGCTTAGCCCGACAAACTTCATCGCTAGAGAGAGTCGCCGTTAACTGTTGCAGTTGTGTGTCTGGTTGGTCGAGATGAATTCGCCAGACATGAACTTCATCTTGTAGCAGAGTTAAGTTTGTTGGTGCAGTTAGCCACGAAGAATTATCAACGCTCATTGAGTTACGCAGTAAGGATCGGAATTAATGCTTGAAATTTCAATACCTAAATTTTGAAGGGGTGGGAGAGGTAGGTTGTCCTCGCCTGCCTTAAACTCACATCACACAGTCAAACAGCCTTATCGCTTTTTTAAGAGATAAAAAAGTGAGTTGTCAAAATCGGTTTTGCTTTTTGACTTCCCCTTGATTATACTATTTCAGGAGCTGACACGAATAGTCTACTTGGAAACCATTTTGCCTCATTTTTCGTCCTCTATAGATTCTTTAAACATTCTAAAGTTAGAAAGAAAAAAACTCGGAAAAATATTACCCTGGTGAGTACCATAAAAAAACCGTAATTTCCGATGCTGGTCGTGATGAATTAATTAGTACATTATTTCTTCAAGGAAAACAAATTATGGAACCCGAAGTTCAAGCGTCTGCTGTAAGAGAACTCCCCTCTATCAAGCGTGGTGATACTGGTTCATCTGTGAGATTGCTACAGAATATTCTCATTGCCCTTGGCTATCTTGACAGAAATCTCAACACCGGAAATTTTTTAGAGCAAACAGACCAAGCTGTCAGAAACTTTCAATCAGATAATAGTTTGCGTGTAGATGGTATCGTTGGTCCGAGAACTTGGGACGTTTTGGGTGGTCTACTCTGGGAATAGGTGATTGGGGATTGGCGATTGGCGGTTGGGGATTGGAATCTACAGTGTACGCACCAGTCTAAAATACACAAATTGAGGTTTTAGTTTATGCTTTACCCCACCCTAGCCCTCCCCTTGCCAAGGGGAGGGAACCGGAAATACAGTTTCTCCCCTTTCCAATCCAAGGGTTTATCTCGCAAGCTTAATTCATTGAAATTAGCTTTATAAAGGGAACCAGAAATCTAATTTCCCCCCTTTCCAAGGGGGGATTAAGGGGGGTAATTTAAACTTGTACGTACACCTTAGCTTTCCAAACCCTATGCCCAATCCCCAATACCCAATCCCCAATCCCCAATACATAAATTCAAGCGGTTTCCAACTTCAGTATATAGTTGAAGGTAGCGGGACTCCTGCGATCGCAGTTGGAAGTGCGCTCTACTACTCTCGAACATTTTCTACAAATCTTCGCAATCATCTAAAGTTGGTCTTTGTCGATCATCGAGGTTTTGCATCTCCTTACGATCGCAAAGACCTCTCTGTGTTCCAATTAGATATACTTGTTGACGATATTGAACTCGTTAGACAAGAATTAGGATTGGAGCGGATTATCATTATTGGTCATTCCGGTCATGCATTTATGGCACTTGAGTATGCCAAGAAATATCCTGCCAATGTGTCTCATGTAGTCTTGGTATGTGGCGCACCGAGTTACTCTCATGAAGCGCATAAGGCTTCAGAACGATATCTGAATGATTCGGTTTGTCCCGAAAGGAAAGCAGTTCTTACTAAAAACCTTGATAGATTACCTCAAGAAATAGAAGCAGCCCCTGAAAAAGCTTTCATTACCTATTGCTTATTAATGGGACCCAAAAGTTGGTTTGATTACAACTATGACGCGACAAAACTTTGGGAAGGTATAGAAGTTAATATGGCAATGTTTGACTATGTTTGGGGTGAAGTTTTTCGAGACATAGATATTACTAAAAACTTAGATAAATTGCAAGCACCCGTGCTTCTTGCACTTGGTCGCTATGATTACCTCATTCCACCACCATATATGTGGGAACCCATAAGAGATAAATTCCACAATCTTACTATCAGAGTATTTGAGAAAAGCGGTCACGCACCTCAATTTGAAGAACCAGAACTGTTTGATAAAGAGTTGCTTGAATGGATTTTTAAAACCTTTTGCTGATAGTTTCGTGAATGCGTCTGACTTGGGAATCTCCTTGATATTTGGCTTGGGATGCTATGGCATTGACTACAACTTTACGCATTATTAACAGTGACCAGTAACCAATGACCCCTTTAAAGGCTTGTTCTACTTTTCTCTGGATGAATAAATAAAAAATATGACTTACTCAAATGTTGTACCAATCTATTCCGCGATTGGCAAGCTTTTTGTGCTTTGTGAAGAAACAGTGAATTATTCTCTTCTTCGTGCTTTTTTTGAATTTATCGAATATCTTAATGACATGCGGCGCTGCAAATTATACACCTAGAAGTCCAAAAGCACGAGCGATCGTTAATATTTATGTACGTTTCTTCGCGTGTTTCTACCATACGCAATACTTTAGTTTCTGTTTTTACGGGCGGTATTACTCTTATTATCTTGCTGATTGCCCCCTTGGGATTAGCTGCGGTAATCATTAATACACTGTTGGTCACTTTAACGACTTTCGCTGTGTCTAGCGTTGCTGACCGAGTTCTTGTTTGGTTGGAACCACAAAGGCACGTTGAAGTGCTTTCTTCCGATCCAAGACGAGAAAATATTCATCGTCGTCGTCAATCATCTTTGAATAGGTGGTGGAGAGGTTAAGAGAACTCGTACCAAATCCACTCTCATAGCCCGAACGACTGGAAGTCGTAGCTACACAAACAAAGTCCGCCTGCGCGGACTTATAGCAATTTTCGAGTAAATAGATTGCGTTATGTGGGCGCAGAGCCTTGCGCCTCTACAAGATACTGTGATTCAAATAGACGAAAAACGCTGTAAAAGGTTTTTAAAGGTTGGATTTGGGATTGTTCCTAAATAAACTTATGAGGACGCTATATGTTTCTCAGCAGAATTGCTATGTTTCTCTACAGCAAGAAATGTTAATCGTCAAGCAGAAGGAAACTATTTGTGCTGAAGTGCAGTTACCACTCTTGGAACAAGTTCTGATTTTTGGTAAATCACAAGTCAGTACGCAAGCAATTCGCGCTTGTCTTTGGCGAGATATTCCCATTGTTTATCTTTCTCGCATGGGATTTTGTTACGGACGCATCTTACCAATCGAGCGGGGTTATCGGCAATTGTGCCGTTACCAACAACAGCTCTCACCTGTGGAAAAATTAGTCACCGCTAGAGCGATCGTACAAGCAAAATTGAAAAATAGTCGCGTGCTATTGCGGCGACAACGAAAGCGGCTTGAGTCGGAAGTGTTAGAAAGTGCATTGCGAAGCCTGGATTATTTGGTTTCGCAAGCTGCAGAAGCTGATAGTTGGGAACGACTCATGGGGTTTGAAGGTTCGGGTGCGGCACAATATTTTTCTGCTTTTGGAGAATGTTTGACCAATTCAGAATTCGTCTTTACCGGGCGCAGTCGCCGTCCACCAGGAAATCCTGTCAACGCCATGTTGAGTTTTGGCTATCAAGTGCTGTGGAATCATTTACTAGCAATGATAGAAATACAGGGACTCGATCCTTATTATGCTTGCTTGCACCAAGGTTCGGAACGCCATGCTGCTCTTACCTCGGATCTTATAGAAGAGTTTCGCGCTCCTATTGTGGATTCCTTAGTTTTGTGGTTAGTTAATACTAAAGCTGTAAATGCACAAGATTTTGAATATCGCGATGGGGGTTGTTACTTAAACGATTCTGGACGGCGAAAGTATCTCAAGGCATTTTTACAGCGTATGGAGGAGGAAGTGCAAACAGACTCTGAGGAAAAACAACCCAAGTGGGATTTGCTAAATCAGCAAGTTAAAGCTTACAAACAGTTTGTTTACAATCCTAGTCATGCGTACCGACCTTATTTAATTCGTTAGTTCATGCTATACGTAGTAGCTTATGATATTCCTTGCGATAAACGGCGCAAAAAGGTATCAGATTTACTAGAAGGATACGGTAAACGGGTACAGTACTCGGTTTTTGAGTGCCAATTGCCTCCAAGTAAGTACAAAGAACTTTGTCAAAGGCTGAAGAAAAAGGTAAAACTTGCAGAAGACAGCGTGCGGTTTTATCCTTTGTCCCAGCATACTTGGGGACAAGTAGAAACTTGGGGCGTTGGTCCCCCTGTAACAGAGCTACCTGGTTCGATAATTGTCTAATTAGCAGCGAGGGGGTCGGCAAAAGCCTGAAATATTGATTCTTTCGTTGACCCCCTCGCCGCCTTGTCTTGTAAGCGTTTCAGCGATTTTTATGATGATTTTTTTCCCTTTTCTCGTCTCAATTTCTGACCCCCTCGCAAACTGCCTCTGGACTCCTTACGGGGTAAGGGTCTAAACTAGAGGGGTCCCTACTCGCTAGGGAAACTAATCGAATGGAAACATTTTCGTCGTTCTCAAGTCCATATTGGTGCAGATGTCCCTACTCGCTAGGGAAACTAATCGAATGGAAACTATTTGGGGATGGGCTTTTCATAAACTTGAGTCATGATGAAGTCCCTACTCGCTAGGGAAACTAATCGAATGGAAACAATAGGGCTAACACATCTCTGCGTTAGCCTATGAGGTCAGTCCCTACTCGCTAGGGAAACTAATCGAATGGAAACTAAAGAGTACTTTTCGTAATCTTCTAAATTAAATGTCCCTACTCGCTAGGGAAACTAATCGAATGGAAACTCTTAGTCTCCTCACGCTTGCCATCGGGATAGACACGCGGTCCCTACTCGCTAGGGAAACTAATCGAATGGAAACCCCTCGCGTCGCGAGAGCGCCCGCAGCCCGGCCGAGACGTGTCCCTACTCGCTAGGGAAACTAATCGAATGGAAACGACGCCTTCGTTGTCTTGGGCCGTCAGCCGGTCGTCGCGTCCCTACTCGCTAGGGAAACTAATCGAATGGAAACATTCTAGCCAACTCCTGATGGAAATTCGAGACATTGCACTTGGTCCCTACTCGCTAGGGAAACTAATCGAATGGAAACCGTAAACAACTCCTAGTGGAGATTTAAGACATTGCCATCAGTGTCCCTACTCGCTAGGGAAACTAATCGAATGGAAACCTCAGAGAAGTCGCGATCGATTGAAATTATCAATTTACTGTCAGTCCCTACTCGCTAGGGAAACTAATCGAATGGAAACGCAAATGTACGCTCTCTAACCGCGCTATCACTAGGTTTGGTGTCCCTACTCGCTAGGGAAACTAATCGAATGGAAACAAAAATGACATCTCCACCTTGGTATTGGTACAGATCGTGTCCCTACTCGCTAGGGAAACTAATCGAATGGAAACTAAGGCAAGTTTAGAGGTATGTTTGACTAAAGTCATGTCCCTACTCGCTAGGGAAACTAATCGAATGGAAACTCTAATTGAAGAGCGCATCAAACAATTTAGAAATATGGTCCCTACTCGCTAGGGAAACTAATCGAATGGAAACTTAAACAATTACTTAGCAACTTTACAAGAAATAGGAGTCCCTACTCGCTAGGGAAACTAATCGAATGGAAACATCGCTACAGCCGGATAAGTTTTGAGAAGATGCACGAGTCCCTACTCGCTAGGGAAACTAATCGAATGGAAACTGCCCAAGGGACACCGCCAAAGGCGATCGCCACTATGGTCCCTACTCGCTAGGGAAACTAATCGAATGGAAACAATCTACAGATTTGTAGCCTTTTCCGTCGATACCGTATTGTCCCTACTCGCTAGGGAAACTAATCGAATGGAAACGTCATTGTGTTTTCCCTTAGTAATTTGCTGATGCCATGTCCCTACTCGCTAGGGAAACTAATCGAATGGAAACGATTAACGATTTTATTGATAGCGATAAAATACCGCCTCGTCCCTACTCGCTAGGGAAACTAATCGAATGGAAACGAAACTATTTAGAAGCCGGAGTAGATATGCAAGTGACAAGTCCCTACTCGCTAGGGAAACTAATCGAATGGAAACCGGAGTGGAGGCCACCGGCCACCGGTTCACGCACTACCTGGTCCCTACTCGCTAGGGAAACTAATCGAATGGAAACTCCATTTTCTTCTATTGAGGATTTTGGATTATTTAATATTAAAGTCCCTACTCCCTAGGGAAACTAATCGAATGGAAACTGCGATCGCTAGCCCATTTTATAGCATCAGCTAAAGTCCCTACTCGCTAGGGAAAGTAATCGAATGGAAACAAAATGGCAAACAATTAATAAATTTTTGTTCGTCGTAGTCCCTACTCGATAGGGAAATTAATTGATTGGAAACAATTGATTGTAAATTTGAAAGTGATTGGAAAAACTCAAATCTTCTTTTCTTCTTCAAAATCAATCAAGTCTTGAGCAGTACATTTCAAAGCGGTACAAAGCTTAGCGACTCTTGCCAGCAATTCAACACCATTTCTGTTGTTCTCTAAGTTCCTAATTGTAGACTCAGTTACACCAATCAACTCAGCAAGCTCTTTCTGAGTTAAATTAGCTCGCTTTCGTAGTTCTGCAATTTTCGATACTAGCATTCAAGGTTGATAAAAGGTTCCACACTAGTATCTTAGCGTTAATTGTTTAACATTAAAATATTAACGCCGTTAAAATATTAACGGATAATAGCCCCATGAGGAAAACAAAAACTACATCCTCATCAGGAGGTGAAAAGTTGACACAAGCAAACAATGAAGCTAGTCATAACGGGAAAGGGGAACATTTGCCATCCGAGATCTATGAAAACCTAGATCCAGGTCTGTGGTCAAAAGCCGACCTAAAATCAGGAGAAATCGAGATCCTTTTCAATCCGCAACTTCCAGAAGAAATTCTGCCCGAAAGTACGGATGACAATGAGGATGGTTCACCCAATCCCAAGCGTAACTAGCATCGTCTAAACGAAGCCCTCAGCTTGCACCTGGGGGCTTTCCTTTTCCTCTCTTTCAGTTTAACAAAAGCTATGAACAGCGCAATTATCTATCCTAGTTACTACCGAATCGTCAGATGTGAAAACGGTAGATGGTTCATCAAAGGAGCAAAACTTTGCAGTCCCAACCATGTTCCTATTGGGATACAAGATGCGGAGAAATATGAAATTACAAGTGATGAGTTATTGATTTCTTTATTTCGGATTAATGGAGGAAGAGCAGGGTATTATCTAGCTAACTTGCGCGATCGGAAATATTACTACTGCGGTCTTGACTTGGAGGATGTTAGACGCCAATTGCTTTCTTTTGGTATTGGTCGAGACGAGACGCAATAAAACGCCATTTGATGTTAGTGGGCGATGTCCTACCTTACGCCCATCTTTCAAGATAGATCTCCATAGACAATAGTTCACAACGCTTGTTAAGAAAATCTAGCTTTCCCAGTCCCCAATCGCTAGTCCCCAGAAACAATACACAAAACTTTAAAAAAGTCAATAAAAAGAAAATATCAGTTGACAAGGCACTTTTTAGCTGAAAACCTTACTGCAAGCCAATTTGAATAATCAAAATCTTTCTCTAGAAATATTGACTGTTATTGGACATTTAGGGATATCAATTCATACAATCCATACTGGATACAACAACAAGGAATTCGCTGTGTCAGAAGCATACTGGCAAACTAAAATCTGGGGATTACTACACGATCCCGTGCTAAAAGCACTACATAACAACCAATCAGGACGGGGTGAGAACAGCTTCTGGCAACAATTGCCAGTCATGCAAAATTGGGTTGAAAACGGCTGGAACCCTGAAACATCAGGAGGTACCGTTATGAAACATATCCACCAAGCTGACTGGATTTCCTCAGCGAGCGATCGCGGTGCAATTGGCAGTATCATTCAAAGTGTCAACTACAAGGACGATGGCTTACAAATCGCTCACCTACTTTCGGGTGCAAAACTAGAATTTAAAATCTCACAGCACTCAGAACTCCTCAACAAACGGCGCGAATATCTCCAAAAACAAGAACAAAACCTGTTCGACAAAATCCCTGCTGAAGCCAAGAAAAAAGAAAACTACAAACAGTTGTTCTGGTGGCTGTGGCGTTGTTTGCCAGAAGCTGTCTGCCAAGAATTCCAGGATAAATCCCTCATCCTAATGCCCGCCGAAACTCGCTTTCCAGATAGTTCCATTTGGAGTCACGCCAGTATAACAGCAGCGCTTTCAGGTGCATTAGCCGGATACGACTTGACAACAGAACAACTCAAACGTTGGTCTTCACAAAACACCTTATCTCATCCCTACTTAGCAAGCTTCACCTTCACCCCAGTCCAAGAACTCATCAAAGCCAGTCGTAAAATGCGCGATTTCTGGGCTGGTTCTTGGATACTGCACTACCTTTGTGCCAAAGTTTCTTGGAAACTCGCTTTACAATACGGTCCCGACAGCTTGCTATATCCCAGTCTGTTCCAACAACCACTCATAGACCACTGGTTGCTACAAACATACCCAGATTTTAAAGACTGGATCGAACAACCATGCGATCGCAAGCTCCTAACGGCAGGATTTCCCAACGTTATCGTCCTGATTCTGCCAAAAGATAAAGTCAAAGCTGCAATGCAAACGGCAGAACAGACAGTCAAGCAAGCATGGCAAGAAATCAGCAACTTAGTTTTCCAAGAACTACAAGACAAACGCCATTGGATGCCAGACTTACAAGCAGATAGCAAAACATGGGAAGGTTGGCTGCAATCCCAATGGCAGTTTTACTGGGCTGCAATGCCTATTGGCAAAGATGAAAAAGGCATACAGCTAAAAAACACCATTTGTTTTGACGAAGAAAAAGAAACTTCATTCCAACAATGGGTAGACACTCAAAACCAAACCTATAACTTAAACGACCAACAAAAACTCTTTAAACTTAAAGAACGAGAATTTCTTATAGAAGCTGCCAAACTCCGTTTAGAAACTCAACATAGAAAATTTAGTATTAACGTTGGCTCTTGGTGGGCTAGCATCTTTGACCAAACCAGACACACTTTAACATCAGTCAAAAACGCTCGAAATTGGGAAATCCCCACAGCCTTCGGTCCTCGTTCCACCGTATCGGGTATTGGACCCGTCGTCCATCCCCAAAAAGACTGGGTAACTGAAGGAGAAACCAAAAAATGTTGGCAAAGACGAGCAAACTTATTTGACGGGAGAGAACAACTCAATGCAACGGAAACCGTCAAACGTGGTTTAGAGAAAGTTCTACCAAAATTATTAGCTTTGCAAGATACCGAACAAATAGAAGCCTCTTACCCAGATTTAACAGCAGGAGTTGCAGGCTATCTCAAAGTCATGGAAGAGACAGGCAAAAGTGACCATTGGAAGCACTTCAATCGAGCTTGTCAAGCAGTTATGACAGAGTTTCCCTGGACTCAAAAAGTCATAGAAGATATGAGAAGCAAATGGGGAATACCTTGGATAGACGATCGCACATTACCCAAGAAAAACCATCCTCGTCTGCTGAATGCAGGCTGGTTGGTAGAAGATGCAGAAGTTCCAAACATTGAAGAACTCAAACTAGAATATCGTCGTGACATTCAAGCGATCGTAGATAGATTCTATCCCAATAACAATCCTGCTAACTGGTACGTGTTAGCAGCAGGAGACGGTGACGGAATGAGTCAATGGCTCAAAGGAATCCCACTCAAAGATTACTTTGATTACATTCCTCAAGAGTTAAAGAATCAAATTCAGAAAATAGAAGAGGGCGACAAAGAAAAAACCCAAAAAGTAGCTCAACACTTCAAAGAGTTTCTGACAACTCAAAAACGCATGGGACCTTCTACTCACAGCGCCCTCAGCCGTGCTTTGTTAGACTTCTCCAACCAACTCGTTCCTTACTTAACCGAACAACGCTATGCAGGACGCTTAATATATGGAGGTGGCGATGATGTCTTAGCCTACACGAATCTTTGGGAATGGGATAAATGGCTGTGGGATATCCGCCAATGTTTTCAAGGGAAGGAAGATCCAAGAGGTGAGTTTCAGAATCAGGGTGACTATTGGCAATTGCCAACAACTCATTCTGCTAGTTCTATTGCCAAACGACCTTTATTTACAATGGGAAGCCAAGCAACTGTTAGCTTTGGTATTGCGATCGCCCATCATTCAGTACCGCTTGCTATTGCTTTGGAGAATATGTGGGAAGCTGAGAAGGAAGCAAAAGAACATATGTGTCCGGAGGGTAAGGCAAAAGATGCGGTGCAAGTACGGGTTTTATATGGGAATGGCAATATTTTAAAAGCAACTGCTAAGTTTTTGGTGTTTCATAAGTGGCAAGAATTACTGAATCTGGGTGTCGATATAGATGCTGCTATTTTTGAACAAGCTGCTTGTGTGTGGAGTCAGCATCCCGCACCGATAAAAGAGGCTATTGTACCTTGGACTCAAGCATTTTGCGATCGTCGGGAACTTTTACAAGGGGATGGGGGTTTGAAGGAGAGGTTTCAGAGGGTTTTGTTTGAGTTTTTGGAGGTTGGTTTTATTGAACCGCACCCTGTAGCAGACGAACGCGGAAAGGGAGAGGATGTTGAGGTTTGGTTGAAGTTGGCGGCTTTTACTGTCCGCCAAAGAATTATGAATTATGAATTATGAATTATGAATTATGAATTGGGAATAATAAAGGATGGAACCATGATAGGAAAAATTTATGAATGATGGGAGTGTGAAAACATGGGATATTCGAGAGCGAACTATTGAGTATGCTTTAAGAGCTATCAAATTATTTCAGTATATCCAAGGACAAAAAGATGAAGCTAGTAATATAATTGGAAAACAATACTTAAGATCGGCAACTTCTATTGGAGCTAATATTCAAGAGGCTCAATCAGGTGAAAGTAAACCTGATTTTATCCACAAACTCACTATAGCTCAAAAAGAAGCTAGAGAAAGTTTATACTGGCTTCGTTTACTAGCTAAATCTAATATCGTTAGTAGCGATCGCCTAAACCTTCTTATGCAAGAGAATGAGGAAATTATTGCAATAATTACAGCAATTATTGTCAAAACTAAAAAACGCAAAAGCCAATGATACATAAAACTTTTTCTCATAATTTCCAATTCTTAATTTCCCAATTTCCTAATTTCCTAATTTTCATAATTCATAATTCATAATTCATTATGTATTGGTATACTGTGACAGCGTTGGATGTTTTACTGTTTCGAGACGCAAAACCTTTTTCTCCTGGAGAACGGGCTTGGGCTGGTAGTGTATTTCCTCCTCACGGTCATACTATTGCTGGGGCATTGAGTGCGTTAATGAACCGAAAGGAGAGTAAATTTAGACTTGCGGGTCCTTTGTTTTGCTTCGGTGGAGAGACTTTGTATTTTCCCCGTCCGTTGGGATTTGTGGGAACAACTCCATTGGTTCCTATAGATTGGGATGAAGGTTCGCACTTGCATCAAGCAATAACCGATCCTTATCAACCTCGTCCTTTGGTTAAACCATCATGGTGTCAGCAGAGTGAAGGGATTTCGGATAAGTACCCTCAATATTTACCTTTTGAGGCTGTGGAGGAGTACCTGAAAACAGGTAAAATTGAAGCAAAACATTGGCAAGTTGGGTTTTCTGGAGAAAACAAACCTTGGGTAATAGAAACTCGTTCTCACAATGCGATCGCAGAAGGGACAAAACAAGTCAAAGATGCAGATGGTTATTTTGTGGAGAATGCTATCCGCTTGCTTCCTGGTTGGAGTTTGGCAATTGGTATAGATCGAGAAATCGAGACTCCTACAACATTGCGTTTGGGAGGAGAGGGACATCGAGCTATTTTACTCCGGTGTCCAAATCTAGACGAACAGTGGAATGCGTTGCAAAATTTATCTGACCGTAATTTCCAAACTGGTGGCAAATCTCTTGCTTACTTGGTGACACCGGGAGTCTTTGAACGTAAAGACAACAATAATGGTCGAGAAAGTTGTGTATGTCAAGCTTCTCCTTGGGAGTGGAATTTAGCTCATACAGTCAATCGCAATCAAACTCCAGGGGAGTTGGTTAGCTTTGCAACAGATAGACCAGTACCTATTAGTTGTCGGTTTCGTAGTAAAGAGGAATCTAGTAACAGCATTCCCGCACCGCAGGTTTTTGCTGCACCTCCGGGTACTCTGTATTACCTGAATCAACCTCAACGGTTATTTCAGGATAACCCAGATACTAAAGTACACGCTTGGAGACAGCTTGGTTATTCAGAGTTATTGTGGATTAAAGCTATTTTTCCGTAGGGGCGCAATAAATCAAATAATTATGGAACCGCAGATGAACGCAGACGAACGCGGATAAGTCTGTACTTGATTCAAGTGAGAATTGCTATAAATCTGGGAAAACTTTATTAGTCGCCAATCCAAAATCTAAAATCCCAAATCCAAAATCGTATGATGAATTCTATTTATTTGTATCTTCTATCTCCACTTCATACAGGTGGTACCACTCAAGAAGGGAATTTACTGGGAATTGCTCGCGAATCTCATACGAATTTGCCTTACATTCCTTCTAGTACTATTCGGGGTAAATTGCGGGCGACGGCTACAGAGCAAAGTATGCGCTTTAGATTATTCGGGACAGATTTAAAGGAGTCACAGCAACTCGAACAAGGCGATATCTGGATAGGGGATGCTTCTCTTCTCTGGCTACCTATACCATCTTTAAGTCATAGTGTAATTTGGGTGAGCTGTCCCATGTTGCTGAGACGTTGGTTGCGTTCGCAAGGTAATATTTCTACTGTACCCACTGAATATAGTTGTAATTTTACCAATGGCAAAGCTCCTGTCTATCTAAAAGATGCCATTCTGAAAGCTGAAAGGTTAAAACAGTGGGAAGATTGGACAGCGTATGTACCGCAAACTCTGGAAGCTAGTGGAATTAATCGAGTGCTGGTGTTACCAGATCAACATTGCGCCACCTTAATCCAGATGAGTTTGTGGCGTCAGGTAAAAATCAAATTGGACGAACACAAATCTGTTGATGGTGGATTTCGTTATGAAGAAGCTATTCCACCGGATACTCTCATGTATTTTTCTTGGGGAACAACATCACAAGCTAATGGAACTGCTAAGCAATCCCATACTGATTTCCAAAAACTCTTAACAGACAATCAAATTCTACAACTGGGAGGACAAGAAAGCTTGGGACGGGGATTTGTTCAGCAATGGGCTTGATACGGTATCAGAGATTTGCATCAATATTTAGGTAACAGAGAAATGATGACATTCGATCCACGAACAATTACAACTCCAGTATACGAGGCTTTAGATGATTTGCGATCGCGCCAAAACCAAGATGAAGCTCGCCTCAAGGAACAAAAAAGCCAAGCAGTAGAACTCTACACTTATTTATCGACTTGGGGGATGTTGCGCTTGAAAGCAGAAGAAAAAGCCCTGAGTCAAGAAGGGAAAAAGCAAGTCGTGAAAAAATTCTTTGATTGTTTGGAATTTCTCTCAGGGATGAAAAACATAGCAGGGGATGGGGGATTAGCTACTCTCAAGAAACTAGACACAGATGAATATTTGGGTTTAACCGGATTGGGACTGGCTGTAGCACAAGAATTTAGTTTTTGGGCTAATGCTGTTTACTGGAATATTAAGGGAGAGTAAAATCAATGGTATTTGAAAAACCGAAAAAACCTCAAAGTTCATCCCCTGCAATACCATCTCCTTGGCTTGACGCTGAAAACGAACCTATTCCAGAGAAAAATGCCAGTTTTGTGGAATACTTGCGTTGGATGCGATCGCCTGAGAGTGAATATAAAGATGCAACCAAAGTACACATACTTCAAATAGCAGAAGAAGGTGCAAATCATAACATTCGCCTCGAACAACTGAACAAACGCACGAGACTGATAGCCAAAGAGACATTTCAAGTCCAATGTCCTTGGCGCATGCGGGTTGGGGGACACAGAGGACCGGAGAGTATTCTTCTACCAGCTTTTGATGCTTTGGGAACACCCTATATTCCTTCAAGTACCTTGCGGGGAGTTGCGAGAACTCAAGCCATCCGAGAAATCATGGCAGAAAAAAAGCTTTTGTGGAAAGCAGCCGAACAGGAAGTTGCGCCTTATTTTGGTTCTCTTGAAGCAAAAAATCCCAACGATTGTGTGGGAAAAGTCGTTTTTTTAGATGCTTATCCATTACCCAATCAATCAAGAATTTTGGCAATGGACATGGCAAATAATATTTGGAAGTGGGATAATAAATCGCTCAAATATGACCCGAATCCCAATCCATTTTTTTGCATTAAGGAAGCAGTCTTTTTAATTGGCTTGCGTTTAACAAGTAACTGTGACAATAATCAAGTTTTAGAAAAAGTTAAACATTGGTTAATTAAGGGTTTACAAGCAGGTATTGGCTCTCAGGTAAACACGGGATATGGAGAATTAATTACAGCCGGGAAGGTTAACAACACAAGTAAGTTTTTTCAGGTTGAATTTACACTCACAGGTCAGTTAATTCACGGACGTCAAAAAATTAGAAATCTTTCTCAACCTTACCAGAAAGATGCACAAGGTCATTTAAAACGAGACAAACAAGGTAAATTAAAACTAGATACATCTCCAGAAGCAGAAGTACGTTCTGTTGCTTTTAAATCAATACTACGTTATTGGTTTCGGACATTTGCTTTGGGAGTGCTAGAATCTGAACAAGTCAAAATTTGGGAATCCAAGCTTTTTGGATCTATTAATCCCAAAGAACGCGGTTGGGTAGTCGTTAGAATATCACATGGAAAAGTGACTCAAAAAGAGCCTCGCGACAAACACGATCCTTGCGGCGAACAACAAGGACTTTTAACTCTGAGTTATTCATCTGAAACACCACAGGATAAGCAAAAGATTATTCAACAACTTTTCCAAAATTTAACATGGTTGATGTTTCATATGGGAGGTATTGGTCAGGGGGCGAGAAGACCATACTATTCTCGCCAAAACCGTCCGTATGCTCCATGGTGGCGGGGTTCGACTCTTATTCCAGAAAGTGATGACACTTTTTGGACGTTACCAGATACCCCTAAAGAGTTTTGTCAGTTATTTCAGCAAAGTCTGTTAGGTTTTTATACAGCGTTACGATCGCTAGGAGTGACGTTTAACCATCATTCACCCTTCTCTGCTGGTTCTGTCAGTCGCGATCGCTGGATTGAAGCTGTCGATAATAATTGTCGCATAATTGTGTGTGCGGGAAAAGAAGATTTTGGTAAGCCCTATGCTTTGGCAGTTTTGCACCACCAAGATTTGAAAATTAAAGACAGAGACAATCGCTATAATTATGATGGAAATCTTTGCGGTAAGGTTGGTAAAGAAGTGAAACCTTCACCTGTCTGGATTGCGGATTTAGATAATTATCAGCTTGTCACTGTTTTTGGTGCAACTCAAGATCCGCGTAAAAAGTATTTGCAAGAATTACGCGATCGCACTTCTCCTCAAAACTATCATCAAGTATACCCGCTATGAATACAATATCAACAGAGTGCGATCGCGTAGACACTCTAATCATCACTGTCGGTACTCGTCAAATAGGATGGCATAGTAAAGATGGAGTGATTCGTTCTTTTGGTGCTGATGGTAGTACAAGTTATCCGCACCATGTTGACGAACTTTATCAAGAACTAGGTCTGAAGCGAGGGACTCATCAAGAAGAAGATAAAACTTATCCTTGGAGTACAAAAGATTTAGGGAAACGCTATTACGAATACTGTATGGAATGGCTTGGCGGAGACTTTAGCCAAGTGGAACTTCTTTTAGACCAAACAATTATTGTCACAGGAGTTGAACGGGGATTAAAACATATCATTCTGTGGGGAACAGACCAACCAGACACAGTTTCTTGGTTCTACCGAAGATTGGATACTATGTGGTTAGCAGCATTAATGGCAAAAAAAATTAAAAGTATGTTTCCTCATGTAAGAGTTGATGTCCACGCCCCAAAAATTCCCGCTAATGATAGCGAGGCAATTCGTGAAGAGCTAGAAATCTTAATCTTACAAGAAGCATTAAATTTTGGCTCACCTGTAGAAGACAAAGAATTAGTACTGTGGGTACAAAACAAAGGTTGTGCGCCTGCTATTGCATCAGGAGTTGAAATTTGTGCAGCCGCTTTAGCCCGACAGTGCCAAGTATTTAACGCTAGCCCCAAAGAGCCAGACATATTTTTTGACACTTTACCAAATGGTTCCAAAACAGCAATGCTCTCCCAAAGTTTTAAATTAATTCCTATGGGAGAGCACTTCTGGTCTTTAGAACGTTTGCGAGTTATATCTGCTTGGGAAAGAGGAGATTTTTCCGAAGCACAACTGTGGTTAAAACCTCACCAAAGTCGATATAAAAGTTTGTATAAGCTAGCAGGAATTTTAGCATTATATACGAACTGGGAAACAGACAATTTTTTAAGAGCGATTGAGGACTGGCTGCGTTCTAATGATGTTGCAAAAGCCACTAGTCACGAACAAATTCAAGCTTGGCGAGAACAATTCAATCAATTTAAGAAAAGTCAATTTATTAAAACTTGGGAAGATTCTTTTCTTATTGAAATCCCACTCTTAAGAAAAAATTATTCTGTAGCCTTTATGCAGTTTACTCAAACAATAGAGAGATTGTTAAGCGTACAGTGTAATGAACAAAATTGGGTTAGCAAAGGCTATATTACTCAAACACCAGGTCAGAACTATCCACCATCACTGCAAGAATTAATTGAAGGTTGGCGTAAATTTCACAATTTTTCGGAAGATAATAAGTGGTACAAGTTACTCAACCGCATTCGTAAGAAACGAAATAAAGTCGTTCATGATGCTGAATCCTTAACTGTTGCCCAAATTCGCACGATTTGGACAGAAGGCGGTTTATTTACAGTCTTATCTGTAGAAGAACCAGAGATGGTCAAAACGTTAATGATGTCTGTCCTCAAACAAATTAGCCCAAGTGTCAAAATAGAAAATTTGTTAGTTCCATCTCTCTATAAATGGGGGTTAAATTTGTTGAAGCCAACTCTCAACTAGGACCCCTTGAAAAACAGTCTTTTTGGTATGCTCGCCTCGTGTTGAGGGGAAACTAAATTTCCGGTTCCCTCCCCTTTGTAAGGGGAGGGTTAGGGTGGGGTAAAACAATGGTGAAACCTAAAATTGTAAAGTATTTCAGCCTTCAAAGAATTACAAGTTTTTGCTAGTTTCTTTAGGAGTCTTAATTACGCCAAAATCAATCTCTCATCCACTTGTTTGACAGCAAAACGATTACTTGGACGGCGTAGTCCAAGATTATGTACCTAGTGGTTCAAACATATGGATGCAAAAAAGATCTACTATCAATCACAGTAGCATGAAATACGAATGATTAGTGTTTCTAACATTAAGTATTACAAATAAACCTAGCGATCGACACATAAATTCAATCCAAGGATTTAGCGTTGCGACGAGTCGCACCTGCAAGTAGCCGCTCTACATTAACTACAGCACGTTTGTGAGTACCGCGACCGACTTCTCCACCAGAATCCTCTGCCCAAACTTCAAAAACAAAAAGCTTATTTTCTTGTCCTACATAACGTGCGTTAGCAGTGACAGTAATACCGAGAGGCGTAGCAGCAGTATGCGAGACATCAACAGACACGCCAACAGAGAGTTCACCTGGCTCTAGGAATTCTCGAAGGACGCGCGCTGCTGCTGTTTCCATCAATGCTACCATTCTGGCAGTCGCAAACACTGGAGGAAACACATCTTGTGATTCGCGACTAATAGTACTAGCTAAATCTCGGTCTTCAACCACTAGTTGTGCTGATGCAATGGTACTGATTTCAGGCTCGCCAATCATATTTATAGTTAAATTTGTAGCAAACCCTATGTACCATATAAATTATGGGATACACAACTGAATTCTCTGGCAAATTCCAGCTTGACCGTCCTTTATTCGACTTTCAAGCACTGTACCTTTTGGACTTTGCTCGTACTCGACGGGTCAAGCGATCGCTATCTATCTTAACGACAATTCCCGATCCCGGTCGAGAGGCTGTAGGTCTGCCATTAGGTGAGGAAGGAGGCTATTTCATCAACGAGTCGCATCCACAAGCAGCCGAATCAGTAATTGATGAAAACCGTCCTCCCAAGGGACAACCCGGACTGTATTGTCAATGGCAACCGACTTCTGATGGATGCGCCATAGAGTGGAACGGTCACGAAAAATTTTATCGCTATGTGGAGTGGTTGCAATATCTAATTATTCATTTCATTATTCCCTGGGGCTATCAACTCAATGGAACAGTCACCTACTCAGGAGAACTTTCATCAGATCGCGGACAAATCGTAGTGGTGGATAATCGAATCGTGCAACCGCAAGATGCTGAAGATAAGTTAGCTTTTGCTACCAGTCCTGTTTTAGTGCCGCAAAGTGTATGGGTAGGACTCTACGCCGTTCATAATGCCGATCCAACTCGATTAGTCAGTTGGGTAGCAACTTTACAACGGGCAATTGACTTGGGTTATCCCGAAACTGCCAGTTGGATTGAAGAAAATCTTACCAAACTCTATGCACCAGGAATAGATCGAGGCTTTGTTTCCATAGAAACGGGAGAAATGTTTTTACCATCTTGCTACCCAATTGGAAATTGACAGTGACCAGTGACCAGTGACCAGTGTATCTATAAATTCTGCTTATGTTTTTTATAAGCTTTACTAAACTTAATTCTATTGTAAAGTTAAGTGAACAAATGCTAATATAAATTTATAGGCAAAGACGCCTATGTACGTTTGTAGAAATTCATCGCAATTATAAAGCCATGACAGCAACCTTACAACGCGCCCGTAGCGCAAGCGTATGGGAGCAGTTCTGTAACTGGATCACCTCCACCGAAAACCGTCTCTACATCGGTTGGTTCGGCGTGTTGATGATCCCCACACTGCTTTCTGCAACAATCTGCTTCATCATCGCATTCATCGCTGCTCCTC